>CAXGXL010000016.1:0-16569 GCA_964013555.1 uncultured bacterium | reverse complement strand
AACTTTTTTCAGATGCGGATGAGGCTGAAGCTTCGCTCTGAGCTCCAACACTTTTAGGGCTAATCAATGCGGGAGCTTCACTCTCCTCAATAGGTGGGGCAAGCTTAGACATAAGCATTTGCCACCCGCTGATGATTATAATGGAAAGAGCAATAGCAATTAATAGTCTTTGTTGTTCACTCATGGCGATTTACGAATGGCTTTCTTTCGCTCCACAGCAGCTTGGAACCGGATCCCATCCACCAGCATTCCAAGGATGACAACGACCGATTCGGCCGGCAATTAACACAAGCCCCTTTAGTGCACCGTGGATGCGCACCGCCTCGAGGCCATATTCAGAACAAGAAGGATAAAATCGGCATCGTCCACCGATAAAATAAGAAAGAGTGTTCTGGTAAACGCAAATCAATATGATCAAGATTCTCTGTGGGATGCCCATTTTTGAACTTCGCCAACTAGACTCGTTAATTCTTTGCATAAAACCGCAAACTCCGCGTGAGCCGTTTTAGGAAGAGCGATAAATACATAGTCCATCCCAGAACATAGGTCACCCGAACAGTACCTAACCATCTCTCGCAAACGCCTTCTTACTCGATTGCGAGTTACTGCGTTACCAACTCGCTTACTAACAGTGAATCCTACTCTTGGATGCTCTGCACTATTTTGCAACACAAGCAGAACTAACGAGCGTCGCCGAAATCGCCGACCGAATTTTTGAACGCGTAAGAATTCTCTCCGTTTGCGAAGTCCCGTGTAAGTCACGAATTCAACCACAAGCAGAAAAGAAAAAGCTAACTACAGTCGGTTCATTCTTACTTCGAACCAATTGATACCGTAAGGCGCTTACGTCCTTTAGCTCGCCGTCGTTTAATAACATCTTGTCCAGACTCTGTGGCCATTCGGCTGCGAAAGCCATGCTTACGTTTACGACGCAAATTGGAAGGTTGGTAAGTTCGCTTCATCGTCGTTACTCCATTTGTCTTTTTGTGAGAAGCTCTTCAGTTTCAGATTCAATCAAAGAGACCTTCTTGCACTAGTAAAATCTACGATGCGTTCTAGGCTAACCAAAGCAACCAAACTTACCTGACCATCGATGTCGAACAAGCAAGTACCCGTAGAAGCGGCGGATATTAACTATTAAAGAGCCCTTGTCAATGGATTGAGTTCGCTTGTTTTTGTTCTTTCTAAACTTAAAAATGATCGCCAGTAAATGTTGAATTAGAAGGGCTTTGCGAACCCTCTATCTTTCATTGATTATTTTAAAAAAACTCCAGCGATCGCTCCTTCTGAATTCTGACGGTAAGAACCGCCACTACCAAATCTATTTGAGTTCAAAAAAAGTTTTCTCGTGGATGTCCGTGAAAAGACAAAGCGATTTCAAAATTCCTCGTTAACGAATTTATTTCATGGCTTGCTCCGACTCCTCGAATCTACTAAATCATCTCCCTCAGCGGGACGGGTGACCCCCAAATAAGTGCCTTGACGTTTAAAGCTTAAAGGGTCATATGCGTGTTCTTCCTGTGAACTTGTTCACAGGCATTTTGTGGGGGGCGGGTTAATCGCAAATGGTAACGCAATTCCAATCTATAAAACTTGTATATTGTAGGTAGTTAGGTCTGGATAAGGCTGTGGATAACTATGTTATTTACTTGCGTCTCACATAGTGGTTTCATTAGTTATTTTAGTAACTTACACCTATTTTATTGGCTGTGTGGATAAGTAATGAACGAGGAAATCTCCTTCCCAACAAATAGTCCTTGGGAAAGTTTTTTAGCTGAAAATGAGGCAACACTCTCAGCTCACGTGCTAGATACTTGGCTAAAACCTGTAAGATTCGAAAGCCATCAAAATCAAAAGGTAACTCTGGCGGTACCAGACCAGTTCTTTAGGGATTGGCTCACCGATCATTACCTTGATTTTATCCAGGATGGATTGAGCAAAAAACTTGAGACCCCCATTAAAATCGAATGGCAAATCGATCCCTCGCTAGCGGCTCCGGGAAATTCCCTAACAAGCCCCACCAAGCCAGAAGACAGAGAGGAAGAATTGGTATTTGTAGAACCTACCAAACCACAGGTTTCCTTACAAAACCAGCTCCCCAACAGTTCAGCGCCCAACGCACGAGCAACAAGCCATCGACAACTTAATAGCAGATATACATTTGAAGCCTTTGTTGGCGGGCCCTCTAACCAATTTGCCCTTGCTGCCGCAACCGCTGTGGCCAAGCAACCCGGGGAAAGTTACAATCCCCTCTTCTTGTTTGGTGGTGTAGGGTTGGGAAAAACCCATTTGCTAAGTGCAGTTGGACACCACATTCTAGGCACCAATCCATCTGCCCGAATCGTTTATACTTCCTCAGAGCAATTTACAAATGAGGTCGTAGATGCAGTTTTAGGGGGGAAGCTGGAAAATTTTCGCTCGAAATACCGACTCAATTGCGATGTTCTTCTTATTGATGACATCCAGCTCCTTGCCGGAAAAGAGCGAACACAACATGAATTATTCCATATATTCAACGCATTATACGATTCCCACCGTCAAATCATCGTAACGAGTGATAAATTACCTCACGAAATTCCCGACATTGAGGAGCGTTTACGCAATCGGTTTCAATGGGGCCTCATTGCGGACATCCAACCCCCAGAAATCGAAACTCGAGTAGCCATCCTTCGACAAAAGGCTAAAAGCGAAAATATAGACCTCCCCGATGATGTCGCCTTCTTTTTAGCTAAAACCGTTCGGTCTAATGTCAGGGAATTAGAAGGAGTACTCGTACGAATTCTAGCTCATGCTTCTCTAACTGGAAGCCCCATTACTGAAGGGTATGCAAAAACGGTTTTAGCTGAATTAATGGTTGGTCGTTCAAACCGAATTTCCGTTGAATCAATCCAAAGCACAACTGCCACCTATTTTCACGTAAAAATATCAGACCTCAAAAGTAAACGCCGTCAAAAATCAATCGTTCGACCACGGCAAGTTGCAATGTATCTTTGTAGAAAACACACCAGCTCTTCTTTTCCTGATATTGGAGCGCGCTTCGGAAACAAAGACCACACCACGGTTATGAACGCCTGCAAGCGAATCGAGACCATGCTAACAACGGATCCATCTTTGCGAAGTCAAATCCAAGATCTAGAACGTCAACTGGATGTTGAAGGCTCCACGAAGTAATTAAAATCTCCTCGCCTTATTTCCCTTTAAACGAATTCTTCTTCGAGACCTATCGCCTTTTCCTCTGTGTCCCAAAACACAACACGAGGTTCACTCTAAAAACTACATTAACAAAACGCCTGAATCCCTCGGCTCATTCTCAAGCTTAACTCGTTTTGTTTCTTAATTACGGCACAACCAGAAGTACACCCATCGGTTCATTTTCGCGTTTTCGGGCCATTACTAGCAACTTCTTAAATAAGTATCCCAAAGAGCCCATTCTAGGCTGAAATCACAAGCAAAATAGAGATTTTTCCACTGAGACAACACAGGCCTGTGGAAAAAAAATAAGAAAATTTTCACAAGAACTCTATCGCCTTAAATCGATGACAAAAACCGGAATAAACACAGCCAACTTCATTGGGAAACAATTGATCTTCCAAGCTCTAAGCCCACCGACGGCGATCTCTGATTATCCTGTGAATTACCCCTCGTTTAACGTTGTGGATAACCGGAGGACTCTATTGTGGACTCTTTTCCACACAAGTTATCCACAGCTAGATCCGAAAAGTTATTCACAGAAAAAACTCCCCCAAATAAAATGAAATCAAGAGCTTATATAACTACCCACAGAATTCACAGACTATTCTTATTAATTCTTAATAGATCTATCTAAAAGAAAGAAAAAGAAGACAAAGACTTCGACACGAAAAGCAATCGAGTCTTGACAAACAACTCAGTCTGCCTGACAACCTGTCTTGCTTTTTAGTGGGGTGAATCTATGAGAATGAAAATTTCAAAAACAGAGCTCACCAAGGCTCTCTATCGTGTTCAAGGTATTGCCGACAAAAAAAACACGATGCCCATTTTGGCGCATGTCTTACTCGACGCAAGTGTTGAAAACGGGCTCACCCTAAGCGCAACCGATTTAGATGTAGGACTGGTGGGAGTTTATGAGGCAGAGGTTTTAACCAATGGTTCCGTCGCTCTTCACGCTAAGCAATTTTATGAGATTATTAAATCACTCCCAACCGACATCGTTGAACTCGAAGTAAAAGACAATCATTGGGTTGAAATTCGAGCTGGCAGTGGCCGTTTTCGTTTAGTTGGTATGGCCGGAGATGAATTTCCCGCACTACCAACTCTAGAAGATGCAACGCTTTTTCAAGTTCCTGCGGAAAAATTATCGAAAATGATTGAGCAGACACTTTTTTGTGTGTCAACTGACGATAATCGACACAATTTAAGTGGAATCTACTGCGAAGCCACCAACCAAAAAACACTTCGTTTTGTTTCAACTGATGGTCATCGTCTTGCTTTGTGCGAACAAGGCTTTGATGATGACATCGCGATTGAATCAGGTTTAATTGTTCCCCGCAAAGGATTTCAGGAACTTAAGAGAGTTCTAGGAGATTCTTCCGCCAATATTCATACTGTGGAAATGGGCTTCTCCGGAAATAGTGGAGTTTTCAAAGCCGGATCGGTCATCTTAACCACCAGGCTAATAGAGGGACAATTTCCAGATTATCGGCAAGTTATCCCTAAAGAAGGAAGCAAACGTTTAATTATCTCTAAAACTCTTTTTGGGGAAAGCTTACGACGCGTTTCTTTACTTTCTCAAGGACGCGCTTATGGGGTTCGTCTCGCCATCTCATCGGGCTCTCTAAAATTAATTGCCGAAGATCCTGAGTTTGGTGAAGCTGAAGAATCGCTTCCGATTGGTTACGACGGAGAGGATTTAGTTGTCGGTTTCAATGCTCGTTATATCCTAGATATTTTAAGCTTGGTTTCAGTCGATGAAATTGAATTTTCTCTCATTGATGATTTATCGCCTGGGGTAATTTACCCTAAAGGTCACTCTAATTTTCTTTCTGTTGTCATGCCGATTCGCATTTAATCGCTGCCTGAGAACTCGCGGCGTCTATGCATATCGAATTCCTTGAAGCCACTCATTTTCGAAATCTAACTCCGGTAAAACTAGAACTTCACCCTCGAACGGTTGTGGTTCAAGGGGAAAATGCTAACGGTAAAACAAACCTTCTCGAGGCTCTCTATGTTTGCGCCACTGGTCGTTCTTTTCGCAATGCTACTTCTCAACAACTAATTCAACATGGTCAATCCGAAGGAAAAGTAAAATCTCGGTTTATTCGCCAAGGGGTTCGACATGAAATTGAGATATCCTTGAATCCAAAACGGCGAGGGGTCCGAGTGGATGGCCGTGGTCTTAGAAAAGCTTCCACTCTTTTGGAATTAGTTAATGTGGTAGCCTTTTTTCCCGACGACCTTCGTATAGCCAAGGGAAGTCCCGAAGAACGCCGGCGATTCTTAGATAGAACAGTAGCCAATCACACCCCTAAATTTGTGGATGCAGCACTTTCCTATCAAAAAGCACTTCGAGCGCGAAATGCATTATTAAGAACACAACGCCGCATAGACCCCATCTTAATCGATACCTACAATCAACAATTATTGGTTCACGGGGCGGTTGTTTATAATTCACGCCTTAAAACTCTCGAAGCTCTACGCGCCCAGGCTCTTGAAGCGTTTGCCCAAATCATGCAAACCGAATCAACCCTAGAGTTCGAGTTAATTTCTGGGCTTTCTCCCGATGCTCTTCTAGCGCCCCATGAATTTACGGACGCCTTTGAGGATTCTCTCAAACAATCTTTCGAGCGGGATAAAGCGAGAGGAACCACTTCCGTTGGGCCGCATCGAGGCGATTTGAAAATGGTACTCGATGGTCAAGACGCTCGTATTTTTGCTTCACAAGGCCAGCAACGAGCCCTCGTTTTGGCTTTGAAGCTCGCGGAGGTTAAGTACCTTAGTCAGCAACTTCAGTGCGCACCCATTTTATTGTTGGACGATGTGTCTTCAGAACTCGACCGACAAAGAACAGCTTTTCTTTTCGATGTAATCCATCAAATTAATACTCAGGTTTGGATTTCGACTACAGGAGCGGCTCCCCTCCCCTTTGGACCTGAAACCCAAGTTCTAAACATCCAAAAGGGTTCTTTAACCTCTCGTTAATAGGAACAAAAACGAGCACCTTGTTAATGGTTAGCAATTTCTTTTTTTTGCATTTTTGCGCTAGATATCACTCCCTACACTATGATATGCCCACACGAATTTGATGGTGGGTAAAACATCTATTTATCAAGGGTTTTCGAAGTTTATCGGTAGCCCATCCCCCTATTGATTTGCATAGTATCGAGAGACAAAAGAACTCTTGATGACGAGTCTAAATAGTGCCCTCTCGTGCCGGGACATTAGAAGCAATTAGAAGTGAGGAAATCTTGGAACCTACACAAGAAGAAGAAGCCGCAGTCAAAGCCGATACAGAAAATCAAATGGCTCTTGAAACTGACCTCCTCGCCAATTCAGACGGTTCACAAGAGGAACCGGGCCTCGAATCGGAAGGGGAACCTAGTTATAATGCCGATCGGATTAAAGTTCTTAAGGGATTAGAGGCTGTACGGAAACGCCCAGGCATGTATGTCGGGGATACTGATGATGGTTCTGGTTTGCATCATTTGGTTTTTGAAGTCGTAGACAACTCTATCGATGAAGCCCTCGCTGGATATTGCAATGGCGTGGATGTGATTATCCATTCCGATAATTCCGTGACCATATCCGATGACGGACGCGGTATTCCTGTGGATATGCACCCAACGGAAAAGCGCTCTGCGGCTGAAGTTATTATGACGGTGCTGCATGCTGGTGGAAAATTTGACGCTAATAGCTACAAGGTTTCCGGTGGTTTGCACGGCGTGGGTGTCTCTGTTGTTAATGCTCTAAGTGAAAAGCTCGTTCTTGAAATTTGTCGAAACGGCGAAGTTTATCGGCAGGTTTATAAAAAAGGAGATCCTGTTAGTCCATTAGATACGGTTGGAAAAACTGAGCGGACGGGAACTCAAATTAATTTTAAGCCTGATGCAAGTATCTTTGCCATTACTGAATACTCGTACGACATATTGGCCCATCGATTACGGGAGCTGGCATTTTTGAATGACGGCGTTCGTATTAGTCTTAGTGATGAGCGTACCGATAAAAACCAAATTTTTGAATATCAAGGAGGAATAGCCTCTTTTGTCGAGCATTTGAATCAAAATAAGCAGGTGCTCCACCCAACGCCGGTTTTCTTTTCGGCCAAACAAGACGATATTCAAGTGGATGTAGCCGCTCAATGGAACGATGCTTATACCGAGAATGTCTTTTGCTACACGAATAATATTCCTAATCGGGATGGTGGAACTCATTTGTCCGGTTTTCGGTCTTCCCTTACGAGAACTTTGAATAATTACGCCACTCGAAATGATATGTTAAAAAACAGTAAGGTTAACCTTACTGGCGACGATATGCGTGAAGGACTTGTAGGGGTGCTTTCCGTCAAGATGCCTGATCCTAAATTCGGCTCCCAAACCAAAGATAAATTAGTTAGCTCGGAAGTGAAGGGGGTCGTTGAGCAGGTTGTTACCGATAAGTTTCAAGCTTTCTTAGAAGAAAATCCTAGTGTCGCAAAGTCTATTCTTTCTAAGGCCATTGAAGCTTGCCGTGCCCGAGAAGCTGCTAGGAAAGCGCGTGAATTAACGCGCCGTAAAGGGGTGCTCGATGGCGCAAGCATGCCCGGTAAACTGGCGGATTGCCAAGAAAAAGATCCGGCATTATGTGAATTGTATATTGTGGAAGGCGATTCTGCGGGAGGTTCGGCTAAGCAAGGGCGGTCTCGAAAAAATCAAGCTATTTTGCCTTTGAGGGGCAAAATTCTCAATGTTGAAAAAGCCCGGTTTGATCGAATGTTATCTTCTGACGCTATCTTGACGTTGATAACCGCCATGGGAACGGGAATTGGCAAAGACGATTTTGATGCGGGAAAAATTCGTTATCACAAGATTATCATTATGACCGATGCGGATGTTGATGGAAGTCATATCCGAACCCTTTTACTCACCTTCTTTTATCGACATATGAAAGAAGTTATCGAGCGGGGGTATCTGTATATTGCTCAACCGCCGCTCTTTAAAGTAACGAAGAGTAAAAAAGATAAGTATTTGAAGGACCAACAATCTTTGGATGACCATTTGCTTCAACTTGGCACGGCCAATGTTACTTTAACCTCCCAATCAGGGCATGCTCTTGAAGGCGAGGAACTCAAACGGCTTTGCATCCAGGTGCTTCGTTATCGCTCTATTCTTGATAAAATGAATAAGAGGCATGATGGCCGATTAATTGATTCGCTTTTGCAGGCTACGGATCTTTGTGTTGACTCTCTAAAGCTTAAAGATATTTCACCACAAATAAAGAAAATTGAAGATTATTTGGAGAAATTTTATCCCAATGCCTTGCCCCTAAATTTTACGGCTGAACCCGATCGAGAACACGATGCTCAAATTTGGACATTTGAAACCCGACTTAAAGGTTCTCCTAAACGAAGTGTTTTCGATTACCATCTAATGGAAGGCCCTGATTTTCAGGAGTTATTGACTTTATCAAAGGTTTTTAAAGAGTTTGGCTTAGCGCCGTATACGGTAAGTCAAAAAGACGAGTCTATTTCGTTAGAACGAATTGAAGACGCTGTAGAAACCATTCTAACTCAAGCTCGTAAGGGGCTCTTGATTCAACGCTACAAAGGTCTTGGTGAAATGAATCCAGAGCAACTTTGGGAAACAACAATGAATCCAGACAATCGCACATTATTGTCTGTTCATGTTGACGACGCTATCGCAGCTGATGAGATTTTTACGGTGTTAATGGGAGATCAGGTCGAGCCTCGTAGAGATTTTATAGAGAAAAATGCACTTGATGTTCGAAATCTGGATGTTTAATTAATTTTAGGAGTTCAGTATGACTCGCACTGCTATTTTGGGTATGGGCGATTTCGTCCCCGATAAAATTGTTACCAACAATGATTTAGCTGAGTTGATGGATACCTCTGATGAGTGGATTCAGCAGAGGACAGGAATTCAGGAGCGCCATTACGTGGATTTTGAGAAGGAGCCCATGGGGGCTTCTGATCTGGGCGTTCGTGCGGCTGAGAATGCTCTAAAGCAAGCTGGGGTATCTAAGGATGAGGTCGATCTTATCATTTATGCGACCTTAAGTCCGGATAAGTTCTTTCCCGGGGATGCGGTTTTGGTTCAGGCAAAATTAGATATTCCCGCAGGAGTGCCAGCACTTGATATTCGAAATCAATGCTCTGGTTTTCTTTACGGTCTTTCTATTGCTGATGCGTTTATTCGTTGTGGGACCTATCAGCGAGTTCTCCTCATAGGTTCGGAAGTTCATTCAACCGGTTTAGAGTTTGCTACTCGAGGCAGAGATGTAACGGTTATCTTTGGGGATGGCGCTGCCGCTGCAGTTTTGGGGCCTACTGAAGAAGAGGGCAAAGGTCTCTTATCCATTAATATTCATGCAGATGGTCGATTTGCAGATGAGTTGCATTGTCCGTTTCCCGGAAGTCGAACAATGCCGCGAATCACTGAAGAGAATATTCGAAATGGAGATCATTATCCGCAGATGAATGGTCGAAATGTATTTAAGCATGCGGTCGTTCGAATGCCGGAGGCCATTGTTGAAGCACTCGAAAGTGAAGGTTTGACTCCCCAAGACATTGATCTCCTTGTTCCCCACCAAGCGAATTTACGAATCAGTGAAATGGTTCAGCGTCGATTGGATTTGCCTGCCGAAAAGTTGGTGAGTAATATTCAACACTACGGGAACACGACTGCCGCTTCGATACCATTGGCTTTAAATCAAGCTCGTGAACAAGGACGAGCTAAAGAAGGTGACTTGATTTGTTTAGCCGCTTTCGGGGCCGGATTCACTTGGGGCGCTGCTTTAATTCGTCTCTAGAATTTCTACTGAAGCAAGCCTTCAGCTGGGTTCGGTCCGGATATATCAACCGGTCCAAATCGTTCTTCGTAGCGACGCATGTTTTCTTTAAGTGCATTTAATATTCTTTTGGTGTGTTTGGGGCTCGATATAATTCTAGAGCGAACTTTTGCTTTGGGTTGTTGTGGCTGTAAGTACATAAAGTCCAGGGTGAACTCTGTTTCTGTATGGTTGACTAGGACGAGATTCGCATAGATTCCCTGTGCCGTCTCGTCATCGAGTTGTATTTGAATTTGCATTTCCTTATTTGACTTCATGTTTTTGTATCCTTAATTTGTTATGTTCAATCACGATCTAATTGCGTCTTTCTCTGGGCTTCGTATAATCCTTAAGAATATCGCTGGAGACGTCTTTTTGCTTAATTATAGTCGCGTATTCTTCCCACTGTTCTTTTGTTTGTTGCTTGGCTGTGCTTGTTCATCGCCATTAGAGCCTTCAGTGAATTTAGCCCCGCCGGCTCCCTCGGTTCAAGAGCCCAAAAAGCAGTCTACTTCAAATGGTGTTCACTTGATTGAACCAACTGATGCGGACCGAATTCAAGCTTTGAGGTTGGTTAATCAAGCGGACAAGGCCTATGCAACAGGAAATTACATTCAAGCTGAAAGATTATTGAAAAGAGCTATTTCTCTTTATCCTTTTATTTCAAGAGCAAACCTACTTTTGGGGAAAATCTTCCTCATTCAAGGCTCTGCCCGGCGTGATTATACTTTGCTTAAGAGTGCAAGGCTGATGTTCGAAATGGCCCGCGCTCTCGAGCCTGAGATGGTAGAGACGAAAACCCTCATGGAGCTTTTTGGAGCGAGGTCCATTGAATGAATATCGACCTCAAGGGTTTAATCTATGGGTTTAAGTCGCAGAGCGTGCTCCAATCTATTGATGCAAGTTTTGGCCCGGGGGAAATAATAGGCCTGGTTGGCCCCAACGGTTCAGGAAAGACCACGTTCTTACGATGTCTTGCTGGACTCTTAACGACAAAGGGAATGATTTTTTATGACCAAGAGCCATTAGAACTTATTCCGATTCGGCAACGAGCCAGTATTTTTTCGTTTGTTGCCCAAAATGAACATAATGATTTCCCTTATTCGGTTGCTCAAATTGTTCGCATGGGTCGAGCTTATAAGACCAAGTCCTTTTCAACCGACTTAATTCCCAGCGAAGAAGGCGTAGTCCAGTCTATACTCGAAGAATTCGACCTGGCGGCTATGTCGAGTAGAGGTATTCAGTCTCTTTCCGGTGGTGAGTGGCAGCGAGTGATGCTTGCTCGGGCTTTTGCTCAAGAGTCACGAGTCACATTATTAGATGAACCTACAAGTGCTTTGGACTTAAGGCATCAAGTAGGCCTCATGAAGTCATTGAGAAAAAGAGCTATCGGTCAAGGGCTAGCGATTGTTTCTTTGCATGACCTCAATTTGGCAGCTTCAGTGTGCGATAGAGTCATGTTGTTGAGTCGTGGTAAAGTTATTGAATTGGGACCTCCTCGATGTGTGTTCACGAAATCGACTATTGAGAGTGTTTATAATGCACCGGTTTCGGTTGACAGAGATGCAAGCGGAGCTCTGCATATTCGTTTAGAATTGGGTCACTAGCGCTAACTAAAGAAAGAACTTCATTGCTCCAATTAAACTCCAGTTTTGGCTTCTCTTAATTGAACGTTCAAATGAAAAATCTACGGATCCTGTTTGGCTTAAATAACCCAATCCGCAGCTTAGTTTATCTTCTTCAGATTTTGTCCCATCATTTTTATAATAGGGGGACCGTGTGTATCCGATACGAATCGGTGCTATTCGATTGTAGAAATACTCCGCACCCGCGCGGTAGGTCATTTCAGTGCTATCCGCAGCCGATATATTTGCATCTAAATCCGTTGCAACAACGAGTTCATTCCACCGAAAAGCGATTCCCGCTCCTATAATTGGGGGCGTAAAGTCCGGATAGTTTGTTTTTAGAATATTATGGTAGGTTAGTCCCGCACTCAGAGAATCGCCTATATTTATTTGAACCCCTATATCTCCCGAATAGACACTCAAGGTATCGAGTTCGTCGTTAAGGTTGAATTCTCCACGAATATTCTTGGAAGAGAGTCCAAATGCAATGGAATCAGAAATTCGGTAGGCCATTGCCAGGTAAATAAAGTGCAGGCTTGGATCTAAATTCTCTGGATCACCGCGAACGTATGTATAGCCAATTCCTGCGGCGATAGGAGAGGATTTGGAGTCCACTGCTGAAAAATGAGCTCGACTTAGGTCTTCTCGGTGATTATACGCATAGCTTAAGTCGATAGAATAACGGGTTGAGATCGCCATTCCGGCCGGGTTTAGCACAATCGCGTCATTGCTTGTGCCAATGCCTCGATGGACTCCTCCCATACCACTTGAACGAATGCCTCTAAATTCATCATAAATAGTTGCATTGGCTGGACCGGTTAAGATTATCAGGGCGAACGAGAAAAAAACGGTTGATACGCATTTCATGGCTTAGGCCTACCAGAGCCGCACCCAATGCGCTAGATTCTCGTCATAACAAAGATACTCACTTTCTTAGGATGGCCCTTGATTCTTGGCGGTGACAAAGCCATACAAGAGGGACTATGACCCAAAATGCATACGATGTTCTAAGAGACCGTGGATTCATTCAACAGTGCACTGACGAAGAAGAAGTTCGAGAGGCTTTTGCCAAAGGTCCGGTGAGTGCATACGTGGGCTACGACCCAACTGCCGACTCGCTTCACGTTGGTCATTTATTTACGCTTATGGCGCTGATGCATCTGGAGAGATTGGGGCATCGGCCGATTGTCGTCTTGGGCGGTGGTACGGCGATGGTTGGAGATCCGAGCGGTAAGACCGATATGCGGCAAATGCTATCTAAAGAGGATATCGAATCTAATGTTGAAAAATTTCGAGGAGTTATGGGGCGTCTTCTTGATTTTGAAGGAGGCCAAAGTCTCATCGTCGACAATTCCGAATGGCTTTTAGAGCTCAATTATATCGAATTTCTTCGAAGGGTCGGTCGACATTTCTCAGTTAATCGGATGCTATCGGCAGAGGCGTATAAACTTCGTCTTGAACGAGGCTTGAGTTTTATTGAATTCAATTATCAGATTCTCCAGGCTTATGACTTTATGGAGCTCAACAAGCGCCATGGGTGTACGATGCAATTAGGGGGAGATGATCAATGGGGCAATATTCTCGCGGGGGTAGATTTAACGCGACGACTCAACCGAGCTCAAGTCTACGGCCTTACCTTTCCTCTTTTGATGAATGCCGCCGGAGAAAAAATGGGGAAGACAGCTAGTGGGGCAGTTTGGTTGGAGTCCCATCGTTTGAAACCATACGACTATTATCAGTATTGGGTTAATGTTCACGATGATGATGTCGAACGTCTTTGTGGCTTTTTTACGTTTCTTCCCATGGAAGAAATCAGAAAAATCTCCGAATTAGAGGGGGCTCATCTGAACTCTGCCAAATCTATTTTGGCTTACGAAGCAACTGCTTTAGTTCACGGGGAAGAAGAGGCTAATAAGGCTCATGCTGCTGCCCAAGGGGCATTTGGTGGTCGGGAAATTCCTTCGCAAATTCTCCCTTCTTCAACCGTTCCCCGCAAGGCGAAGGCAGATTCCGAGCAGATTCCTACGACTTCAATGGCCGAGTCGGCCTTTGAGGGTGATGGTCTTCCATTAGCTGACTTAATGCTCGATATTGCCATGGTGGACTCCAAGAGCGCAGCTCGTCGTTTGATTAAGCAGGGGGCCGTAAGAACCAATGATCAGAAAATTAACGAGGTCAATCAAGTTCTTACAAGCGCTAGCTTTGTTGATGGAACGCTTCTAATTCGGGCTGGTAAAAAGAAGTTTCATCGCGTGGTCTTGTTACCGAATTAGGTCTAGCTCGGAATATCCTATTGTTAAGGTTTAACTTTTTGGGTGAAGATTCTGTTTATAGCTGCCAAGTGTGCGCTCCAAACTGTTGAATTTGGGTCACAATTAAAGCAAAATTACAAGAGTTGGGCTAGGATTGGCATTTCTAAGGGGAGCTTTCGATTATTCGAATCAGCTCAATTGGGACATCATTTTGCCGGAATTAACTCTTCTGCGGGGACAACTACACTCATTTTACCCACTTGGACTTTAGCTTTACCCTTGGTGTCGATGGATTGAATGGTTCCGACTTCGCCGGAAAAGAGTCCAGCGGTAACGCGAACTTTATCCCCTTTTGAGAAGCTTTTGGCTTGATGCCGCTTTTGGGCTTTTTCCTCTTGAATTTTCTTATTGACCTCAATGAAATCATTCTCCCGGGTCCAAGCAACGAACCTATAGATTGGCAGCAAGGCACCGACCCACCGGTGAACCAAATCAGCTAAATCTGCTCCTAGCTCGATGGAATCTGACGTTGAAATATGAATTCCTAAACTCCAGCGGAGTTGGTCATCCTTAAGTGATGTGCTTTGTTCTGCTAAGGCTTCCATGCTCTGAGATCCCGTAGGAACTAGGTTTTGGTCAAAGCCAGTCATGGCACCTTCAGGCAGTTCTGATAGTAAATCGTGAAATTTCTCGCGTTCCCAGGATTTTTCTAATTTCGCCGCCAGGTTTCCCCGGTCGACCACTGCTCCGCATGGCAAGGCAAGTCCAATCCACAATGCATCGTTGCGGATGATCAAAGCAAGCGTAGCGTGTTTATCCTGTGGGGCGATGTTGAATATATTATTTTGATTCAACGGGGTCTTTTCTAGGAAGGATTTTAGGTTTTCCCGTTGTTCGTTGCCTCTAAACCAATATACCCATTGGGCATCTACTTTTTTTTGATTTGTAATATTGGGGATTTCATCCGAGGCAGAGCGCTCTAACCCATCGAGTTCGGTCTCGAGACCTTTTTCAGCAAGCGAGGACAACGAAAGCATGACGTCCTTGGTTTTCATCCTCGCAAGGTTGTGAACCATACTTGCCCATTTCTCGCGGCTATAGGTATCAAAGTGCTCTTGAATCAGTCCGTTAAACGCTGTCATAGACGCCCTCTAACTGGGCAAGTTCAGAAGGTCAACACGTTTCACTGGCTTGTTGAAGGTTACGAAACGAGGCTATCAATTTCGGTGGGAAAAATCGAAATTGCTCTTTATCATCTGCCAATTTCCGTTTCGTAGTTCCCAGCTTTGCATAACGGGTCTTCGCTTTACGACTGTACTAGGAAGAATATAATACTCGGCCATAACTAGGACTTGTGCTTGTTGACTGGTTTGTTCGGGTTTGGAATTACGAGAGGAGTCCTGAAATTGAACACTTCTTATTTCGAGACTTTGGATGAAGAGATCTTTCTCTAATCCTAGATAATGCTTCAGGAATTCAGAACGCTCAGCTGCGGGAAGAAAACTCGCTGCACCATTGAATTTTTTCCATCGCAAACTTTTATTGAACCCTGCGACCGAGGCTTTGAGGGTTTGTCCGGCAGTTCCGGCGCTGGAACAACCGCTGATGGGCAGGAGTAAGGCACTGAGAAGTAGTGCAAATGCAATACGTTGAATCATCTTAGCTTTGATACCATAGAAGGTTGTCCAACACTATTTTTCGGCCTCTTGACCCTCAAGAGGGGCTGTGGTTGTAGCTCCGGATGAGTATCTGGAACCTTCTACCTTGCTTTGACGATCTGGTCCACACAGGCCTAGAAGGCAGTGCCCTGCCCTATTGGCTTTTGCGTCGTTTTGAAGGCGAAGGTGCCCTTATTATTACCCCCTCTGAAGAACGGGCTCAGCAAGTTTATTCCGACTTATTGGGTTTTGGGGCCGAGTCGGTAGCTTATTTCCCCGCTGATGGGCATCTTCCATTTGAGGGTATTTCACCCGATCCAATCAGCATTGCTGAGCGCTTGGCGTTTCGGGAGGCTGCCATCCGTGGCCAAACTCCGAATTGGCTGGTGATTCCTGTGGCTGCACTATTGGGGCGGTGGCTTCCGGAGATAGACTTTCGAAATTCATGTACAATTCTAAAGGTTGGAGATGAACTCGACCGCGACCACTTAGGTGAGGTTTTGTTGAATAACGGGTACAACCGAGTGGATGGAATCGAAGATCCGGGAACCTTTTCGATTCGGGGAAGCATGGTGGGTTATTTTCCACCAGCTTCTTCGCACCCTCTCCGAATAGAGTTTTTTGGCGATGAGATTACCGCGATTGTTGGCTTTATTCCTCAAACCTATCGCGTGGTTCAAAGATATACGGAAACAACTCTTTTCCCGATTCGTGAGATCTTGTTTTCACCTAGTGGAATTAGAAGAGCTCAAGAACGTCTCGATAAATTGGCGCGTCAAATTCAAATTCCAGAAGTAGATCTGGAAAATATGTGCGACGAACTTGCCAACCAAAATTATTTTTTTGGTATCGAAGCTCTTTGGCCGGCCTTTTATTCGGGCTCCGAGCCTGTTCTTAATGCGGTCTTAGCCAACCCCAAAAAGGTCGTTTTCTGTGATTTCCCCTTCATTTGTGAAGCCATTGAAACATTCCTAGAAGATGCCGAAAGTGCTCGGCGTGGCGCTATCGCTCGCAATG
>CAXGXL010000015.1:0-16588 GCA_964013555.1 uncultured bacterium | reverse complement strand
AGTCAAAATGAGTTTTCAGCTTTTGTCGCTGGGGGGGCGCTAAGTCGAGGTGCAATCTGCCGATATTCTTCGTAGGCGAAACCAAGCACCTTCTCGCGGCGCGCCGATAATGGGTCAGGCGCTTGAGAGGGTCCAAAGAGGCGTTGCCACACCCGCATTGGGTCATTTTCCACCGGCAGCCTTAGTCCTGCGGAGCTGTAGGCAATGGGGCGTCCGTTTTCGCGTGCATCGTCCAAAGAGAGCTCTAACGACGGGAGTCTCTCGGGTCGGGCAATGGCCTTGGCCACTATTTGATCGATGGAAGCCGACACAGCTTTGGTATCGGTTGCACTAAAATCAGCGCGATTGCCGGTCCACGCGTGGACCCAACCGGTGTCATGGCGGTTTCCGTCCATATCCAACTCGGCGGTGGCTAGAGAGAGCCCGTCGATGGCCACCATGCGGTTTCGGTGGGGCGCGAGAGGCAGGAGGGTTTCGCTCCAGTTAGCATCGTCAAGATGGGTTAGAGCCAGGGACCAAGGAGTGCTTAAGTCAGAACCCTCCGGCCGGATTTTCCAGGTGTCGTAGGTCCAGCCGTGGCAGTGGGAAAGAACAAGCAAACGTTTTGGGGCGCTTGTATCGGCCAATGCGAGAGAACCCAATCCCGGACAAAGTGAAAGCGCTGAGGTACCCCCCAATACCTTTAAGAATTCTCGGCGTTTCATGGCTGCGCCCCCTGGCCGTTGAGATAACGGAAGAGATCACTGGTGGTGATGGCTACGAGAAGGTCCTGAACATCGTCGCTGCCGCGAAAGGCGTGCTGCAACCCAACAAGTGTCTCTTGCCCATCATCGATGGGGTACCCTACCGCATAACTCGCCCAACGTTTGGTGTAGCAATCTTTAACCTGGGAGCTTTGTGCTAATTGGTAAGCTAGATCGACCCCGTCGGTGAAGGTGAAGGTCTCACCGTTATTGAGGTTGAAACTGCCGCTGGCATCGACTGCAAAGCCGTTGTCCTCTTGGCGCCACCGCCCAAACGCATCGTAGTGCTCAAAGGCGAAGCCCGGTGGGTTCAATGAATCGTGACAACTCGCACACACAGGGGCGCTGGTGGCACGTTGGGTACGCTGGCGATTGGTTCCTTCAGCTTCGCGGGTGTCCGCTGGAATGCTTGCTTCGGCTCCCGGCGGCGGTGCCCCAAAAGTCTGACAGGCCATGCGTTCCAAAAGTCTCTTGCCGCGCAAAATGGGCGCCGGATGTACCGCATAGGCTCCGATAGCCAAAACTGACGGTAAGGTCAGAAGCCCGGCACGTTCGGTGGGTGGAAACTCAACAGGATAAAGAGTGAGACTATCGGTGGAGCCCTGCGAAAGAACTACCGAAGCATAATCATGGCTTACGGTGGGGCCACCGAGTTCCACTACACCGTCGCCATAGATCAGAGCCGTGGCATCGGACATGTAGCCGTGGTTGTCCGTAAGCAAGGCGGAGAGGCTTTTGGCACCATCGAAAATCGTGCGCTCGATAAAGAGATTGGTCTCAGCTTCCATCGAGGCCCGAATGGGCCCCAGCAGGCCGGGCCATTGCGGATCGCAATCCTCTTCGAAAGACAAGGCCGGCTCTAGTCCAAAGAGGGGGCCGTGGGCCCGCCTTGCGGGGGCAATACGGCGAACCTCATGGGTGCCTAAGAGTTGATGATGAAATGCGGTCACTGCCGGCCGGGCTTTGGGATCGGCGAGCATGCGCGTGGCTTGAGATGCAATATCCTCTCGAGTCCGAAGTTGACCGGCATTGGCGGCACCAAAGAGTTCTGCATCGGGCATGGTATCCCACAAGAAATAGGAGAGCCGAGACGCCATTTCCCAATCGGTTAGAGCAATAGCATCGCGTCCGTGGTGGTCGGCGACTCCTTGTTCGACTTTATAGAGAAAAGAGGGCGCTTGGAGTAGTGCGGATACAGTCAGGGCAATGGCTTCAGGTAAAGTGTTGATGGCTAAGGTTTCAAGCCAATAGGTTTGCAGTCGGCTAGATTCTATCTCGGTCATAGGCCGGCGCCAAGCCCTCTGTGCAAATCGCCGGATTGAGTTTTGGGCGCAGTTGGTAGCGACTTCATCTTGGAGGGTTTCGAACTCGTTGCAGGTAAAGAAGGTAGGAGAAACCAAACTAAAGGCCGCAAAGTGGTTCGCGGCTTTTTGGAGCTCTTCAATCTGGTACGCCGAAGGAACTTGTCCGTCCCCCATCCCCTCAAAGTGATCTAAACCGATTTCGTTGGGAAATGCCCAGGGCCACGGCGGTATCTCTATAGGAGCAGAGCCAAAAAGGCCCGCCCGCTGACCTTGGGAGGGGGCGACGGTATCCGCGACGGGGTGAGGCTTAGGCCATAGGCGGCCATTTCGAGGGAAACCGTAGAGATCGGCGATGGTGTTATTGTATTCGGTGGGAGTAAGCGCCAAGAGGGGTGATTCAGGGGGCGCCACGGGCTCGCTGCTGCAGGCAACCCCAATGACTATCGCCAGAGGGGGAATGAAGCGGGACAACCATTGCCTCGCAGTGCAATCAGGCTTGAAGAAAAGAGCCATAGTAAGTCTCCAGCACCGGGCACAGAATGCCGACTTGTAACATGCCCTGATGAGGGCGGGCTGTCTAGTCCTGGGACCATTTGAGCGGCTAGCCGTAGGTGGGCTGGGCTTGATTTGTCTAAACGAAAAGGGACGGTTACGACTCTACCTTGGTGCAGTTTTTATGAATCTTGAACACCAAAATTAGGCCAAGGTGCAGTGAACTGGGTCCCGGGCAATTCCCCTTATTTCAGGGCGCTTTCTTTGGGGTAAGGCGTCAATAATGAGCAACTTTCTCTAATGATTGCCGAATATTCTGGTGCATCTCGCCAGTGCAAGGATTTCCAGGAAGAAGTCAGTTCTTTATGCAAGTTGCCAACGCATCACTCAGCTTTTCTCTTGAAAGGGGCTCTAGTAAGAAACCCCGTGTAAAATCCCTTATTAACTCAAAAAGCGGGGGGAGAGCGGCTTATGGGCGAGACACTGTGGCATTAGGTTCTCGAGGGCCAAGAACTTCCCTACTAGGTACTTCCAAGGACCTTTCTCGTCTCGAAGCTGTCGCCCACCTACAAAAGCTGCGTAAGCATCAAGACAATGGAGGCACCGTAAGTAAGGACATGCTTTACGGATTTAATGCCGTCACCAAAGACAATGAACTAAAGTTGCATTTAGATCGCGAATATTTCACGAAGGCTCTCATCCCGGCAATTGCTACGGCGCAAGACTCCCTGCATATCGCGATGCTTCGACTAGGGGGCAATGTTTTTGGCACTTACATCACGAATTTACTTATCAAGAAAAAGAAAGAACAACCTCATGTTGCGATTCGCGTTGTAGCCGACGATTATGGTTCTTCAGCGCTCATGCCGTGGAATAGGGCGTCACGAAATCTGGATCGCCTGCGCGCAGCCGGTATTGAAGTGGTCAAGAACTCTTTTTTTACCAATGGTTTAGAGCACCGCAAGACCGTTATCGTTGATGGAAAGAGAGCCTTTTTTGGCGGGGCATGCTTTGGCGATAAATATTTTGCAAATAGATCTTATTGGAGAGCTTATAAAGAAGCCAAGGAAAAGGCACCAGAGAACTTTGACCCAACCCGTATTTTTTACCCTCAATCAGCCCCGAACACCCCCGAGCCTTTCGAGGTAACCAGTCAAATGAAACTTCCACAGAACCATGATTTTGGGATCGAAGTTTCTGGACCAGCGGTAAATAACTTTCAAGCCAACTTTATCCAAGTTTGGATGCAACACAACCGCCGGTTTGAGCCAGACCTTTCCATTGAGGATATCGAAAAAAAGTATTTTCCTAGGCCTATTGCGCAAGAAAGACCGACTAAGGGGGTGTCCATGAAAGTATTGCATGGAAGCCCAAAGGGGATCAGTCAAATGCGACAGGCTCTATTCGAGATGATTGAATCAGCAAATGACTCTTTGGATATTCAATTTGCCTATGTTTTGATTCCTGATTTTGTGACTTATCTTCAACGTGCTGCAAAGCGTGGTGTTAAGATCAATCTCATTGTGCCCAGTAAGAAGGGAATGGACACCAAACTTTGCTGGTACGCTTTTAGAAAATCGTACGAGTCTCTCCTTAAGTTAGAAAACGTTCGACTTTTTGAGTATCGCACTTACACGCATTGTAAATTTATTATTAGCGACGGTCATTTTATTTTTGCCTCTACGGGAAACCCCGAAGTGAATTCCTGGGAAAACGGATTCGATGATATTGCCTTGATTGAATCGCCTGCCTTCGCCAAGGAAGTCAAAAAGCGGGTTTTTGATGTAGATATGACCCCAGAACGTTCCTGTGAAGTTTTGGCTGAAGACCTCGCGAAGACCGCATGGTGGGAGTGGATACTGGTGTATTTGAGCTCTTTTATTATTTGGCTCTTTCAATCTCCAAGTGAGAAAGAGCACCCGAGAATGCGGTTATTGGTCGATAGAAGCCACCGCGGTGGCAACTTGAATCGGCAAAGAGATAGGGCGACCGGTGCAACTGCCGGGGTAACATTGGGTGAAATGGAAAGGCTGGAAAGAATCAACAGACGCAAGAAAGACGTTGTTTTGAATCCTCAAATTTCTCGCTAACGTTTTTTTGCTCTTTGTTTTGGTCATTTTCTTTTCCGGGGTTGAGCCTTATCCATGCAGAACACCGCGTCATTGTTTTTTATTGTTTCGAAGGCATTTGCGTTATCTATGCTGGTTGGAGTTTTAGGAAAGCGACCATTGGGGAATTTAGCGCAACTGCTTGGGGCCCTTGGAATAGGCTTTTCGCCCCCTAAGGGACCTGGGGGAACTGAAAAAACAAACAACGATTCCAAATGGGCGACGAAAATATAAATATAACCTGATCTGGAGTGCAATAATATGATCAGACGCACTGTTAATTCCACTGCTCCTATTTCTAACTTAACTTCTCAACAAAGGGCGGAGACGCTACCGGAGGTGAACAACTCGGCAGAAGGGGTGAACACCACCGCCGATACGCTTGAAGTGCATGCCAAAGCTACGCAACTGCCAGCGAAGGTTGCAGCGGCCAAAGAGGAAATTATGCGACTCGCCAAGGCCAATACCTGCAATGTAGCCGGGGTTGCAGAAACCCGCACTGAAATGGAACCTCACCTCAAAGTGCTTGGGGACTACTTCAAAGAAAAGAAAAGAGATGGCTCTATTACCGATACTCAAGAACAAAAGCTAACCGCCGGTGTTTGGCGCAGTCGCTGGTTTGACGATGCGGATGTGAGCAACGTTGGTCCTCTCGAGCTCAACCGTGATCGGGTGTGGCAAATCGTCAAGCCCATCGAAAAAGGCGAAGAACAATCCTATTTCTACAATGCGTTTGAGTATGACCTAAAGGTTGCGGGGTTTTCCGTCGGCAAAGCTCGAGGTTTTTTACGGGGAGTTTTCGGATTCTCAAAGTCGGACTCTGTAGAGAGTGGAAGCCGGTTGGGTATTGATCTTGAATTTACTTACAATGGAATCAAACCCTTTGGCTTTTCTAAAGGGGAATCTGTAGAATCGGTGGTCAAGGACGTGGAAGATGGCGGATTATCCTCTTTAGCGGTTCCTGGGCCCATCGGTATTACCGGGCGGTTACGCAATCTCTACATTGACGAGGATATTCGAATAGCACAAGGAGTTCAGCTGGTGGATTCGGATATCAACGCTCGCGATATTTATGTACAAGAGCGCAGCGATACCGTTGATTGACCTTTTCTTTTGCAAACCATTGTTCAAGAGGAGAACGAACTAATATTCGATAACCCCGATTGGAGCCTTAGACTAGATAAATTAGTTTTAATTTTGAAATTCCTTCTGTCGAATGTTCATGGTGAAATCACTAACGGGTAATTCTACAAGCTTCATACCCATTTTGGGGCAGGGCCTAAACCAACCCAATTTTTACTTCATTGTCTTCCAGGAAATGATAAGGAGTTGGCGGATCATGAGTAACGAAAAAGGGAGAATTACTATGATGAAAGAAATGGGTCCTACCTGGCGTTTTTACATCCTCTTTGTTTTGGTGGGAGCAGCTTGTAGCAAGAATCCTGCGGATTCATCAACGGCTGCGAAAGTACAAGCACCGACTCCGACGAGGCAGCAATCCAAGGCACCTAAAGGCGACTCGAAAACCGTAGAGTTGACGGGAGAGATTATTTTTGTGGGCTCTAAGGTCACCGGTAATCACGTGTGCAAATTCAACGATTGGAAGGGTGAGGCAAACCTTTCAACCGTTGGGAGTAGCTATGATTTCGCCTCTACCACCATTTCTTTTACGCTGAATACCCAGGGGGTCGTCGTTGATTTCAAAGACCCTAAGCCTTGGAGTAAAAAGCTTGAGCGGCACCTTCGGAGCGCCGATTTTTTTGATTCGGACCAATATCCTACGGCTACTTTTGTCTCTAGCCGCATTGTTGCCAAGCAAGGAAATAACTCAACTCATGAAATCACGGGCAATTTAACCATAAAGGGAATCTCAAAGAGCATTACTTTTCCAGTCAATTTAAGCCAAGCTCATGGAAAGATTAAGGCGAGTGCTGAGTTTTCGATTAACCGAAGAGACTTTAATATTGTGTATGACGGCAAGCCGGATGATTTAGTTAGAGACGATGTCCTCCTCCGGTTCGCTCTGGATGGCAAATAGTTTGACGCAGACAGGGCGTCGATATGGGAAAAGATGAATGAAAAGTAGCAATAAACGAATCTGGTTGGCCCTTGGTTGGTCTTTGTGTCTTCTTGCGGCATGTGGTGAGCACCAAACTGAGCGAAGCGGCGAGACGCGCCAAGTCGACTCTATAGGGAGAGATTCGACCGGGGAGCCACAGAACGACGTCGACTCAGAGCCTTCGGCTGCTACTGAGACGGATACCGGGAATGCAGCTAACTCTTCTGAGTCAGAGAATTCGGCCGGCGCTTCCGAACCGAACACCAGCGAAGAAACGAACTCTGGTGAGGGGGAAGACGATGATTCTGGCCCAGTTGAAGATGAACTTCCCGATAACGCTCAGGACGAAGAGCCTGAGGACGAGGTCGATGAACTTCCTGACGATGAGACGGATAGCCCGGATTCGAATGATTCAGGGGACACGGCTGCGGAAGACTGGCAAGAATCGGATTCCAAGGATGCGTTCACGGTGACTCCGGGGGGTCAAGCGGGGTCCTATACATGGCCACTGAGCAACACCCTCCTTAAAGGTCACTATTTTGTGGCGCCTAAGGATATGTCGTTGCATAGTCTTTATGTACCGACGGATTGCGCGGGAGCTTGTGCCAACGGTGAGCCGGGAAATGGCACTCAAGCTATTGCAGTTCTCGTATATAACGGTTCAGGGGCTGTACCCTTCAATACGAACTCGAGCGCGGCTCCTAAAACCCTCGACTTTAGTGTTCTTTACTATACTCGAGATGCAGGCAGCGAGACCGTGGTGTTCGACCCACCGCTGAGTTTCAGTGAAGGGGAGCAAATCGGTATTTTTGGCGCTCGGTTTCACACGGACAACTATCGGACGAATCGTGGGACCGAACCCAATTCGGGGCATGGTTACACGTATTCTGTGGGAGACACCCACCTAACGTTTTCAGCTACAATTATTGGTGGTGGACTCAACTACCTCGACAGTCACAGTCGAAGTTCTGCGACCTCTTCCGAGCACGGCTGGTTGCAATATCAAGTTCCTTATGGCGGTGCTTGGGGGGGAAGGTTGGAGCTCGTGTTTGGGTTGTAAATACCGGGGAAGGCTCTTCTTCGGCAATGCGTAACGTTCTAGGTTTTCTCTTTGCCCATGTTTCTTGTTCTGATTGATATGAGCTACAGGTATTCTGTGCGCTGAAACACTTGGACAACGAAATTCTGATCGTTTTGTTCCAGACCGGGTTTGTCGGTGTGCGTATCCTCACGTGTGACGCGAGAGTTGGATCTCACAATAGCTTGAGAGGGCACCAATTTCGACTTCCGAAGCCCGGCTTTGCAGGTACTCACGGAAACAAACGAAACCAATAATTGCGAGATGCGCCTATGGCCTAGTGTTATTCGAAACTGGACCAAGGGAGATCTCAATGAAGAACCAATTATCAATTCTTTCCCAAACAGCGACTCGTCAAAACCCTATGGTCGTTGCAGATCGAGGTAGAGAAGGTTCCGTTGAGGCTCTTATGACCAGAACCCTGAGCCACGCCCCCACTCTTGCCCGAGTTGGGTCCTTAGATGAGGTCGAATCAAAGACCAGCCCTCGGAGTCACGTAGGTTTTTGGGAAACTCTTCCCCCTGCCGCCGGGCCGGTCTCAGAGTTGACCAAGGAACACAAAGAAGGAGCGGCTGCCTTTGCTTTGAGTTTAGAGCAGGTTGTTCAATCATGTTCTCGAATTTCGGGATTGGATGGCGAAGCACTTCTCGCTGAATTTCTCAAGTTGGAGGTCGAAGATCCCAACAATTCGGTAGAGACCCATCACCAACTCTATGAGAGCTTGAGTACGTTGCGACAGAATGCAATTGATGAGGCATTATCCCGAAGCGAACGAGCCGAAGAATTGAAAAAGGAGGCCGATGATTATGCTTCCACCTTTGGTCCGATTGCCAACGCCCTCCATATTGTAGGGGCGGCGGTTGCGATTGGTGGCGCTATTTTTACTGGGGGAGCGACCCTTGCACTTCTGTCTTGCGTGAGTGCACTTACTCAGGTGGCCGGTGCGGGAATTCACCTTAATACCCAAACCAAGACCGCCGATGCTAGTATGATGGATGTTCTGGCAAGTCGAATGAGGCAATTTTCAGAACTCCATCAGGCGCAAATTAGCGAGGAGTCCGAAATTATCAATATGATCATGGAATCAAAAAACAAAGCCATTGCAAACGTAATGCGAATGCTTAACGAAAACATGGGTGTGAGTATGAAACTCATCTCCGTCGGACAATCGAGATAGGCTAACCAACCCGCGAAAGCCGAGTTGCTATGTAGGTGCAATCTAAAGGCATTGCGTTTAGCCATATTCCACAACTAAAAAGTGCCAAAGAGAAAGACCGTGCTTCATTGCACATTGAACCTATGTTACCATGACACAATCATGAACAAAGGGTTTTCAGCGGCGCGTGTTCTCTCAGGAATCGCTTCATTTTTGACTCTCATGTTTTTTTCGCTTGCTCTTGCGACCACGGGCAAGCCACCTGCCAAAACAGGTTCGCACAAAGAAGTTCGGACCTCGTTACTCGACCAGTTCAATGAGAACCTGAGAATTCTCTCTCCAATCAGCGCCGCTGAAATTAGACAGACTCGTAAAGGGAACTATGCTCTTGTGGCCCAACTCAAGACAACCAGTGACTTTCTAAGAGTGCGTTTCAGCAAACACGAGGGGTTTGGGAATGATTGGGATGCTGCCTGGCGACACCCCGAAATCGACCAGGTTGGTTTAACCTCCAACGAATCTTTTAATCTTGTGAATTCAGATACTCCCGCAACCTTTGACAAGTTCATGGGGCAATTATTGACTTCAAACCCTTTTGGGATAAGTCCATCTGAACTTGACTCGCGAATACTAGAACTACCCCAGCCCCAGACCCAGGGTGCGCTAAAAGTGAAGTTTTCCAGACTGCCGGGGCTAGAGTGGATTTACGTTAGAAAGAGTCCTCAAGGTTTTCCGCAATTGCTTCTTCAATACCGGGACCCCCTGCAAGAACTTTCCAACATTTTTTCGCGTCTCAATTTTATGTCCAAGTTCCAAAATCGAACAAGGAAGACACCGTCCAACCCCGAAATCCTCCTTTTTCAAGCTCGGAACCAAGATCACTTTAATACCAAGCTCGAAATCCTAAACGCGACTCTCATTGAATTTCTGAGTTTGGTCAGCGCAATCCCTGGAAGAGCCGTAGCAACGAATTTTCAACCACTTGGGCATAGAGCACTACCACCTGCGTGTCGGGACGCTGGTAGTCCATGTCCTGAAGAAATACTCTTGTCACATTTTTATCAAACGATGCGTCTGTACCGGGAATTAAATGCGCCCATAGTCAGTCGGAACCCAGAGGGAACACTGCGTTTGGCGAGCTTCAACGTATTTGCATGGCAAAGTAAAGTAAGAACCGCAGAGTCGGTGGCGGAGGCTATCCTTGAAATAGATGCAGATATAATCGGCCTACAGGAGGCAGTAATCAGTCGACTCCCCGAAACCCTTTCGAACAAGTATGCTCATATAGTCGCTTGTGAGGCGCCTAAAGATTTCGGAAATATGATTCTTTCGCGTTACCCTATTAGGTCTAGCACAAGTCTCTCCCTCCCGAGTCCACAAGCACCACGCAGTCCACGATGTGCGGTATCGGCTTTGGTTCAAACGCCAATAGGCCCATTACTTGTTGCCAACACCCAACTCGATGTTTTTGATGAGAGTGCTCAAACCCGAATGTCTCAACTTACTCAAATAGGCCGGTGGTTAAATGAACAACAAAAGGTTGAAACGCGCCAAATTCTTATGGGGGATTTTAATGCCCTCAGAAGAGATGAAATATCGCCTTGGCACCGCCGGCGCATCGAGAGACTAGACTACCTTCGGGGGGTTCAAACCAAGTATCGTGAGATCCCGCTCTTAGAGTCATACGGGTTTCGGGATAGTTTCGTGCAAGCGGGTCTTCATGCCCCTACTAGCACCGTTTGGTCTGGCCGGCGGGTGGATTATATTTTCTCCCGTGACTTTCCTCTTCGTCAAAGTGGTGCGTACCTCTACTTCACTGATGCAAGTGATCATATCCCCCTTGTGGTGGACGTTAGTGCAAACGCACAGGGGGAGTCGCGCCAGACGGGGAGGCCATTGAAGTACCCGGGCGGATCCAGTGAGGGCCAGGTTTCTTACCAGGTGGCGAGAGAAAAACTCTACGCGGTTCACGCAACCAACTACTTTCCAAAAGGAGAGATTAAACTAGACTATGAGAATGTTAAATTTGGTTCCGATCTTCTGGTTCATTGGTCCTTGGGCGAACTCGTTCAACCCCATGCAGGGGGAAGCTGGGAGGAAACCGATTTTGCAGTGATTACCGCTCTGAAGAACCTTGAGCCACAGCTAGTAAACGTCAACGCATACGACACCACAACTTTCGGGAATTTCGCCATTACCCGTGACACCCTTGTTCTCGTTCCTGAATCATTTTTTCAAGCCAACAAGGCGCTCTATGAAACTCATATTCCTTTTGGGTATATTTACGATGATAAGGTACCCTTGAGAGAGGCCGTCAAAACAGTCATTCGAGATCCGAAGCTGAAGGGATGGCCGATTACCATGAAACCTGGGGCGAATAGTCTCTACGACCCGGCCATGATGGCATCAATAAATATTAATACCTATGAATTTTTTCGGCCCCTACTAAAAACAAGTCCCCACGTTTCTTTTGGGGACGATATTGAATCGATAACCGGTAATGCTTACTGCTACGGTGCTATCGACCAAATTCTGATAAATGTTTTTGTTTCACCGCAACAAAGAGAATCATGGAGCTTAAACGAATTTAATGGGGCCGAACTTAAATTGGCGCTTCATATTCTCTCTCACTGTCTCACCAAGATAAGTGAGGACGTTTCGGACGTGGTATATCGGCCTCGAGAAGTTGACTTTTTCGGGCGTCAGAAAGGTTATATTGATTTTCTCGCAACGATAATCAAACAAGAAATTCTGCTTCGTACAACAAAGGGACGCAGTCTTTTGCACTTGGACAATTTTAATCGGATAAGAGGTGTTTCTCGAAAATTGCTTTCCGGGCCGGATAATCAGGAACTTCTTACAAATCTCCAATTGGCGAGTCAACCATTGTCGGCAGGGCAACGAGAGAGTGACGACAGAATTAATCGTCACACCAAAGCGGAGCTTCTTTTATTTCTAACCCAAGAGGATAAGAGAGAGTTAGCTCGACGGTTTCCCGAAATGTCCACTAAGGTGGAAAAGAGAGCCCGTTTTGTAAGTTTCAATTACAAAGGAAAGTCCTATAAACAAGACCTTCGGTGTATAAACGATTACTGGAGTCTTAGAGTGGGTGACCGGCGCACCATTAAAGAGTATTGCCGCAAGCGCTTAGGGACTGAGGCCGGGGTTACCATAAATACGCAAGAGGAAATCGTTATTAAGAGCATAACTTCACTGTCTCCTTAGAACAGCGGCAAAGAGGGATGCCTTTAAGGTTACTTGAGTAAATGGGTTCTTTCAGATTACTCTAGGAACTAGATTTTGTGGGAAACAAATGGAGGGCAGGGAGATGGGGACGAAAACCCTGATTATGCGGATAAGTCTACGAAAGGTTCGGTCGTATAGTGTCGTTTATGTTCTCTTTGTGAGTTTGCTCTTTTTAATAGGCTGGGTATTTCCTAGTAACGCGGGTGCGATGATTTCGGAGAAACAACTCCAAGAGATTCTGAAGGACGGTAGAATCGAACAAAGTGAAATAAAAATGATTCTGCGATCTAGTAATGCCAACGATCTCGCTCACTTCTATGCATACTCCAAGAATGTGCAAGTAGCGAAGACGAAACTGATTGGGGCCGGATTAGCCATTGGTTGTGAAGCAATAGGTGTCGCCTTGGCTGTGCCGGGGACGGGTAGTGTTGCTTGCAATCAACTTTTTGCTTCCATTGCAGCAGCGGAGGCGGATGAAAATGTTCTGCAAGCGTTTGTTACCAGTGGTGTTCAGGCGGCTCTGCTCGGTCAAGCAGGCAACGCCCTAGGGAGTTGGATTGCTATGGGGGACTGGGTGCCGATAGTGGGACCTGTACTTGGGTTCTTTGTGGCGAGTGGTGAGAGTCTCTATCAAGAGTTTGGGCAGTCTCCCTATCCAGCCAAGGAAGAAGCACCAAGGGTTTTGCGAAGGATGGTGCAAACCTATTTTCCACTTTTGACGGCGGCAAGGATGTTAGATGGCTGTATTAGCTATCCAGAAAAGTGCGATCCCGCGCTGGAGAGACAATCCGAAGTTCAAGCCTTTAGGGCGGCTCATCGCGCTGTGGTCTCCAAAGTGGCTTTGATTCAAGATTGGTGGTTTCAAAATAGAGAGGAAATAGCCAAAACATGCAAGCGGTGGAGTCCTTCTGAAAATGCCGAAGGGGAGGGAAAGGTCAAGGAGGTTATTTGCGACTGCAAAGTGGTGCCGAGCGACTGCGATAAAACTGCGAGAGCAAAAGGGTTATGCGAATTGGTTTGCGGGGACGAATGGAGCCGAGAGAGACTCGAAGAGCTCAAGTCACTTCCGGAAGTGGCGGTGAAGTGAAACCAACAAATAGGTTGTTCTTTTCAATTGACGCCGGTTGTGTTGAGAGTGCCGTTGGGCTGGCCATAAAGGTCAGCCGTGGCCATCAACATCATGCAGGGACGAAGGTCAACGTTTTGTGCGAACCTCTCCGGGTAGCGATTGATTCTAAGAGGGAGAGGTTTCGGATTTGAAGAAAAAGGGCGTGTGTATTTGTTTTGGCTAGCCGCCTCTAATGGTTTGTTAGTGAAAGAGTCGGATAGGAGGTAGTGGGAGGTGGTGTGGTAGGCTACACGAAGTGGGGGTAGCGAGGGATAACTTCTTAGGCTAATATAGTGTAGTTTGCGGGGCATTAGGGGACGGTAAAATGATAGTGCGACAATCAAAAAAGTGGCTGTCTCCATCTGCGATGGGGTTGCTTGGAAATCTCCTCTTGGTGACTGCTGTGTTGAACGTGGTACTCGGTGGGCCCGCGCTTGCTCATGATTTTGTGCAGGAGGATTTTGACCTTGCGGGGTGCGTGAGCGTGGCGGGAGAGGATTCTAACGGCGTGCCGGGTAGTCACGCAGGCAATTATAATAGAGGCGTAGAGTACTGTCCTATGGGGCGGGCGGTGTCGGATCTCGGGTTGGCCGTAGGTAGCCGTGTGGTTATTAAGTGGCTAGGGTCGGCAACTGATGCTAGCGGTGAGTGCACAGCAATGCAGTTGGCGGCTGGAACTTCATTTCATAATGGACCGCACAGAGTGGGGTCGGCTGGAGTCGTTCATTGTTATGGAACAGTCTCTGCCCGACGCGGGCAGGAGCAAATGACTGGCTTGGTGATGCGGCCGTTGGAGGGGATCCGCCTCGAAAAAGACCGAGGCGTCATACTTGATTCTATTGAACATGGCAGCCTGGTGATTGCTCCCCTTTTTGCATTGTCGAATCTTCATTCAAGTGACCTGGGGTGTGGTGATTGCGAGTGGGCTTGGGAGGCTGATGGGGATGGGGTGAAGGGAAGACTCTTCGACACTGGGGGACCTGCGACTCAATTGGGAGCTACAGATGCTGAAAAGAGAACTAGGAAGTCCTGCGGACAGTACAAAGCTGTGTATGAGTTTTTGGCGAATCTGTTGGGGGATCTAAGACTGAACGAACAAGCACCTGAGTTGTTGCGAGAAGCCGATAGGCTTTATGGTATTCTAAGGGCGTTCGAGGATGGAGGGTTGAGCCGCTCACAGGGAATTCGACGAGTGAGTGATTTACAAGAGGTCCCTTGGTCGACGGGCCCAAGTGAATGCTCGGAGTTTTGCGTAGAAAATCAAAGTAGATTTAGGGCTTGGTTTATGGGGGAGCTCATTGGACAAGAGAGCGGGGCTGCAGCGGCAGGGCCACTTGAGCTGGATGATTGCTTTTTCAATGATCGGGACGAACGTTGTTCTGCGCTGAGCAAGGTGGTCTCTCTTTTTTTGGAACAAGTCGGTTGCAGAGGCTGGCTCGATACCAATTTAGCTAGAGGAACTTCGAGGCTATTGTCGGAAGCTGTATTCCAAAAGGGCCAAGAGATCAGAAGAATTCGGGAGAGAGAGAGGCTGCAAGAGCGAATCAAAAGGAAGGGCAAGAGGCGGTCCCGATCTGGACGCTAGTAACCGATAGCGAAATAGATAAATTTCACTTGAACTCGTCGTTTGGGGTGCACGTTAGTCTCGGACTTTACTGATGGTTTTTGGGGATTTTACGAATTTGTGCGAGGAAGGGGCGTACGGCACGAGGTCGGGCGATAGATGGACTCGTTGTGGCCTTATTTTTATGAGTGGAAAGCGTTGTCGTGACCGGTTTTCCCACTGCTATTTTCCTGGGTTTTGAGATGGGGTAGGTTAATGGAGTAGGGCAATTTTCGGTTTTTTGGATATCGTGCAAGGGACGGACGATGGATGCAGGGAGTTTGAGGAGGGTTTTCGTTTTTTTGGGGTTGGTAGCTGGTTTAAATTTGGGTTGCGCCAGCACGGATAGCTCAAAGGGGTTGCGGGTGTCTCGAGAGGTTTTTCCGCAAAGGCAGACTCCTGCGGCAGCACCCGTTCTTTCGGCGAGAATCAAGGTGGAGGACAGTCTTGTTGCCACAGCTGAGTCGCTTATTCTGATAGCATTCGAAAGTGGGGCTCATTGGATGAGCCCGTTGAGGAAAAGCACTACCCTAGACCAGGCCAAGGATATCGTGCGGACGGATGCCATCGCTCTTTTCCCGGTAGCCGATAGAATATTTAAGGAGGAATTGACCAAGAATCCGGATAATATCGATATCCGAACATGGCAGACACAACTGAGCTTATCCTCAGCAGAGGTTCTTTTTGAAACGGCTGCCTTTGCGGAAAGTGTCGCCCAACAAACGAAAATTCGACTTGGAGAACTTTCGAGGCAACCAAGAACTGAAGGTGATAAAAAGGCATTAGAGCAAAGGAACGAATATCGTGAACGACTCTTCCTAAAATGGGAGGACCAAATTCTGACGGCGAGAAAGTTAGCCAGTGGCTTTGTGCAATCTGCTGATGAAAATATTAAAAGAATTTACACGGGGTCCCCTGATTCCTATCACTGGTATAGATTGAGCGCCAGTTTGGCCCAGCTAACCGGCGATTTTGCGTACATGAACGAGATGGCTTCAAAGGTGGAAGGCACCAATCCTCAGAGTAACGGTCTGCGATACCTTCGGTCAGTTCAATACGCTATCGATAAGGATTACTCGAATGCTATTGCGAAAGCGAAAGAAGCTCTAGAGGTAGATCCAAAATTTAATCGGGCAAAGTATTTTCTGGCCCAACTCTATTTCAACGTAAAACGAAAGAGTTTAGCCGCCCGGCACTTTTGGGAGATTATTAGTGATGATCAAGACCATTTCCTTGCTATCGTTCGTGCGGCGGTAATAGGAGATTCTCTGTCTAGAAACTCGAGTCAAACCGTTAGCGACGGTTATTTCGCAGCCTTGGGAGCAATAGTGGTTCATGCCGAACTTCGCGCTCGAACCTATAGGTCCGCGGCGTTTCTTCTCAAGGCGATGCGAGAAAACGATTTCAATCCCAAAAGTTTCGAGGTCGAAGGGCCTCAACCCTGGAATTCGAAAGTATTTCTTGTTTTTGGGGAGCCTGACAAACCAATTGAAAATGGCAGGCATTACTATTCGGCCAAAGTAGCTAAGGATGCACGGAAAATTATTGCGCAGTTGGGAGTTAAGCCGTTTATCTCCAAGAAAAAATTTCTTTTGGTTTCCGTTATTGGCGGATCTGAAGGTGTAGTCGAGGCTTCCTCCGTCAATGAGAAGGGGGAATCGAAAGTTCTGTATACCCGCTATAGGTTGAAC
>CAXGXL010000014.1:0-16765 GCA_964013555.1 uncultured bacterium | reverse complement strand
CGGTATTTCAGTGCGAGCTCAGACCCTTGTTTTTGGCCCCAAAATTCTTGATTCACTTATTAATTTTGGCGGATCCCTAAGAGATTTGGTCAGTCCAAAATAATAGAAAGCCCCTTGGCTAGCCTCCCCCTACTCTCCACTCCCCTAGAAAATAAGCGGAAAACAAAATTCATGACCAATTCGTCACAACACTGATTTTTGGTTGACAATGTCTGACGCGCCGCGTAGTAGCCCCGCCAGATGCACCACTTCTACCCCAAATTGTTCCTAAATACCCACTGAGTCGCCCCAGGGATTTTAGCCATGTTTCAAATCAAACACTTCCTGATTTTCGCGATTGCGGCCACATTTGCTCAATTATTCTTGGTAGCTTGCGCCGAGCCGAATCCTCCGGGGACGCCTCTCAAAGCCGACTCGTGTGAAGTTCGCGCTTGCGGCACATCGAACGAGTGTCCGGTAGGGGACTATTGCAACGACGGTTGCTGTATTCCCTTCCAACTGGGCGGCTGCGAGACCCCAGAATGCCTCAACATCGCAACCCAATGCCTGACGCACGCACAAGGATGCGAATGCAATATCCTCAATGAAGCAAGCACATTCAGCAGCGGTGAACCACCAACCATCCACTTCAATGAAGGCCAACGTAAAACCCTTCAAGCAGAAGTCGCCCTCGTCAACGGGGACGTTCTTGCAACCACTGGGTTTCAACTAGAGGTAGCCGGCGGAAACGCCGCTTCTTTTGCCATCGATAATGTGACCGTTCAAGCAACAGAACTCCAAGGTATGACTCTAATTCAAGCCACTTTTGGTGAATTGGCTGCATGCCAAGCCCTCCTACACAATCATGGTGCAAACCAGACTCAGAATGCAATTCGGGTATTGGCATTCGACCAAAGCAGTGGCGAGGGAATCGCCAATGCAGATATAACCATCGACATTCGTCAAAACCGTAGCGCAGAGCCCGCACAGTTGAATGAGCACACTAATGCAGAAGGATTAGCCGAGTTACACTTAGAAGACGATGAAGTCGCCCAAATCTCTATTTTCCATGAAAAATACGACTACGTTTCTGTACTCAATATTTCTAACGCAAGTAATCATTTTATTCGAATCCCCCTCAGGAGACGCCAAACAAGTGCCTACTATGGCGGTGCAACAGGGAATCTCAATTTCAATTCCCATCTTGAGAACCTCGAATCAACACCTGGCTCTATTCGACTGGGTATGGTTTCAACCAGTTTCCCGCTCTCCAAACTCGAGAATTTTAGTACCGATATTTTCACTGGTGGCCCCATTCTAGGTCGTGACTGCCAGAGCCAACCCTCCAATCCCGGCTGCTACGACTTCAGCCTACCGGGCGTTATTGAACAGCACGCAGCTGTTTGGGGTGGACTGGTCCTATCCCTCCCAACGACTCCCATGAAACCCAACTTCCAGGTACTAGGAGAGCCCGGACGACGATATATTTGGGGAATGGGTGGTACGTGGGATATCAGCGCAACCGCTAGTATCTTTCATTCGCTCTCTCAACGTAGAACAAGCGAAGAATGCCCAGCCTGCAATGTGGCTAGAGACGCCACCATTCTAAGAAGCCTCCTACCCCTTATGGGATCTGCCAGCATGGGGTACCGCTCGAATGTTGAGCTTAGCGCCGCTCCCTTAGCGGACTGGCTCGACAATATTTCTTCCGATTCAGGTCCAGACCCTCGATTTCCGCACCTTGATTCGGGAAGTGACCTCAGTGGTCTAGAGCTAGATTCCCCAATGACCCGTTTCACCGAAATTCGTGTTCCATCACTTCCGAAAGATCCACTCGCTCCGGACTCAGCCGCCTTCGAGGGGGTAGTTGTGATGACCGGAACTCAAACTTTAGGTTCAGGGTTTGTTCCAAGAGGAATCGGCGTCGGTCTTGATTGTCTCTCGGATGAATGCTTTGTCGATGGGGAGCCAATAGGATACGACGGAACCATAGACAGTGTTAAGATCTGCCCTAATGACGCGAACCTTGCCTGTTCGGGTAGAACAAACTACCAAGTTGCCGCCGGTCACGTGGCACTCTTTCATCGAGATCCAACCCAAGAACTCGCATCGCAACCCCAAAAAACAATCTTAATGGCCCTACCGATGGACACATCCAACGTTGTTAATTTTCGAGTTAGAGCAGTGGTCATAGACGGCATACTCGACGATGACGCAACTATCGATTTGGGCAACCGAAAATTCACCGAAGCTCCAACGATTCTTCACGTTCCAGGCGAGCGACGCTACAGCATTGTCCCCACCCAAAGTACGGATGTTCATCACGTAACGCTCCGAAATACAACTGATCAACAAAATCCCAGATGGCATATATACGGCCTTAACGCGCAACAAGATTTCGTCGCCCCCAACACTCCCAATGGTTTCATAGATCCCTTCGAAAATAATGAAGACCTTCATATTACTCATGCGACAGTAAAACTGCGAGAAGGTGTAAGCTACGCCGACTTACTTGAAGGCGACGAATATGCAATTCACCAACTTCTCGATTCCGCACGTGCTTTCAGTTCTATCGCCATACCGCAATAGCTAGGAAGCGCTGGCCTCGGATCCTGCGGTGCTTAAACCCGCAGTCTTCTCACCATGATCACTCCCAGCTATCCCGGATAAAAGCGCACTCAATAGAAGAACAAATAAGGTGGAGGTATAAGGGGCAACCCGGGGTATTGATGAAACAAACCCGAGGATGGACGCACCATCGCCCACTGCTCCACAAAGTAAGACAACAAAGGGCCCCAAAGCCCTGCGTGCGATTGGGTTTCCTTTCGAGGCCAGGAGTAAAATATAAGCTACCGCACCTCCAATTGCGACCAAGAGATGAAGCAGGTATCCCCATAGCTGGCCCGAAAACGTTAGAGAATCTGTTACCAGCGCATAGGCTACCAGTGCCACTCCCAATCCGATACACCACCCTAATACAAATCTCTTAAACAAGAAGTGAGGAAAAATACGCAAAAGAAACAATCCGCTTGCCATCGCAATAAAGGACATAGACAGATACTCTATAGTCAAAAAGATTTCGTAGCCACCACGTGCCCAACCAATACCCAGCTTCTGAAATAGACTCTCAATACTCGACTCCCTTAGCGCCAAAGCGAAGCAAACCAGGGCAAAGGGCCACGAGAGTAGCTCGCCCCGTCCTTGAAAGGAGACGATTAGGTGGTACAAAGCAAAAAAGAAGAGAATCGCGACCACTCCTGCAGAAATGAAGTGCCGATACGTTTTCGCCACCAAGATGTCCTGGTGTAAACCTAAGGTCGGCGGCGTCCATATTCCTGCCAATGCATTGCGGAAATTGCTGATATGCCCCAATAGGACAAGATCACGAGAATCCCGTGCCGAAACTAGACTCATCTGTGCATCAACCGAAACCTCGACACTTTCTTCTGCCGTTTCTCCGGGAATACCCTGGCTAACCTCACCCAAATCCTGCAAATCAAGACCGGAATAAAACTTCCAGCGGGCGGAAGACATGGAACTAGGCGCGGAAAAACTCAACAACGATGAATCGAGGCCTTTGGGTAAACGAATTTTAAGAACATAAGATGCGAAACCGATGGGTTGCGGTCCCAGAAAAGGCAACTTGGGATCGGCAGGCTGAGACCACCTGCTAGGTAACTCTGCTATCACTGGGCAATGGAATCGAATCGACCGAAAGGGCATTGGCTCTATAAAACGTTCCCAGCTCAGAAACCACTCGCCCCGAAGCTCTACAGGCCCCGATTTCTCAAAATCCCAGTCTGAGAGGTCTAATTCCCCCTCTTTGGCAACCGGCATTGATTCGCTACCATTGGCACAATGGACGCAAAAAGCGACAAGTAAGCACACGTGTAGCAAACGCAAAGGCCAAACCAACCTTCCCATTTAGCGCTCCAAGTCAAAATTGAAAAAAACAGATATGCCCAGCGGTGCCATGGTTTCAATCATACCCACCGCGCCAACTATCCCCGGCGAAAATATACGAGAGGCCCGCCCAAGTCCAAATATCAGTGCGGCCCTGCTTTATCTCGGTAGCTCAAAAAAAGACCATTGCACAAAGTATAGGTCAACGATAGAGCCTTCCCTGAAGACACGACTATTCATCAATTAAGGTACCTCTTGTGGAAAACAACAAGATTCTAAAAAAAATTGTCATTGCGATGAACCTCCGACACGAGGATGTCCGCGAGGTCTTCCATCTCGGTGGCCTCGAACTAAGTATCAGCCAAACTGGCGCGTTTCTAGTGAGCCCTTCGAACAAAAATTTTCAAAGCCTCTCTTTAGAAAAGCTCGAGTCATTCCTCAATGGTATGATTATTTACTCACGAGGCCCCAAAAACGCACCCAATATTATTCCAATGGCCTTGGCAAATTTGGTCTATTGGCTGGGTGAAAATGGTCAAATAGACGCACTCGAAGCCTTGAATGAACTGCTAAGCGACGTCGTATCCCAGGTTCGCAAACAACTATAGCCTTCCCCTCCAAAGAGCCTCCCCGCTCTCAGCTTCAAAAAAACACCACCTCCTGTATCCATTAGGAAACACCAAAGAAAACTGTCAACGTTACTACACAAAAGAGTAACTCCAGGGTTTACTATATCCTATTGTTTTTACTTGACTTATCTCAGTTCAATCCTTGGCATGAGTAATGCAAATCCAGTGATATTACCCAAAAAGGAGCACATACGATGAACCGAAGAGATTTTAAAATAGCCATTTTCGCCTCAATTTTCCTGGCATTAGTCACAGGTTGCCTTAGCGATATCTCAGGTAGCGAGAACCAAAAAGACTCGCTCCCCCCTACCGAGGCGGGTACTTTCTCCAGTGATTCCTCCAGCTCTAACCCCGGCCAAGCCAACAACGAAAGCTCTGATGCTCCAAACTCGAGTTCAGGTTCCAGCCAAGCCCCCACCCCTAGTCCCAATAGCCCCGGTGACTCGGCCCAAAGCGACTCAAGCCAGGAATCTGAAGTGGACCCCGATCGCCCAACAGATGCCGAAGAACCGAATTGGATTCAGCTTTCTACCGACGACTCGACAAGCATGGCGTCAGCCCAAATGTTCAAGGGTAATATTTGGGGCGAAGCCCTCAAGCATCACGAGTTCCTCAATTATTACGATCCCCCAAGCAACCTCCGCGAAGAAGAAGAATGGGGAATCGATGGCACAGTTGAAACTATTCGGTATTCAATGAAGGCTGTCAATTTCACCGACGAGGTCTCCATCGATTGCAACGAACCAAGCGCTCCGGGTACAGAAACCGACGACGAATCGGACTCCGAAATGAACTCCCCCCCATCTGGCGATACCGAAGACACTACTGATGGTGAAGATTGCATCGAAACAGAATCACGCAATATCGCTGAGGTACTTTTTCACATGAACACTCCAGTTATTAGCCAGTCTACCCGACGCAATTGGAACGTGTTCCTCTGCGTCGATGTTTCCGGCTCCATGTCTGGTGAGAAAATCGAATTCACTCGGGATGCACTAAGCCAAATGCTAAGCCACTTTAAAGAAGGTGATAAATTGACCTTGGTAACATTCGACAGCAATGCACACGAGCAATTTATCAACCTAGAGTTCAGCGCCAATGAATCCCAAATTCGGGCTTCTTTCTCGGAGCTCCAAGCTGGTTCTTCAACTAATATGGCTGCCGGTCTTTCTCGAGCATACGCACTTGCACAAGAGAATTTCGATGAAAATATGCTTCAACGAGTCATTCTCTTTAGCGACGGCGCAGCTAACGTCGGCGACACCCATATCGATAGTTTTCGCAGCTTAACTCGAGTCAACGGGCAAGAAGGCATTTATCTTTCCGGCGTTGGCGTTGGCCAAAACTACGACTGGGAAAGAATGGACCAACTAACCGATGCGGGAAAAGGAGCCCATGTCTTTTTACCCAATAGCCAAGAAGTCGATCTGATCTTCGGCGACTATTTTCCGAAGCTAGTCGAAGTCGCCGCCGACCGAATCGCCATAGAAATGACTCTTCCTCAAGGAATAGAACTCGAATCATTCTCCGGTGAAGAAGTTTCGACATCACCACAAGAGCGACTCCAAAACATAATACTTGCCTCTGGCGATGACATTACTTTCTTAGCTCGCTTCCAGATTAGGAACGAAGAAGCCCTTAACGAGCCAGCGCAATTAGTCCTTCGTTTGCGCCCACTCTCAACCGCAGAGGAAGTCGTGAGAACCATCGATGTCGAACAATTTAGTGACTTGTTCAAGGCACCGGGTTCACTTCTTCATCGAACTCGACTGGTAAACGATTTCGCCAAGCTTGCCACCGGTTCTAGATACCCTCAAATCACTCCAGAGCAATTGGAAACCGCACTCACCGGGCAAACAAGTGATGATTGGGGCTTGGCCGAAATTCAAGATTTGGTTCAAGAGCGCTTCTAAGACGCTAATTGCTCACCTCCAATAGCTATTCACCCCTCATTCCTATTGTGCTACAAATAGTCTATGACCTATTCTCTAGCCTGGTTCGACTCTGATAAATTCAATCAACACATTAACGGACCTAATCACCCAGAGTGTCCCGAACGACTTGATGCCATCAGAGAGTACAGAGCCTCCACCAACTTGGAAAGTAGAGTGGAAATTCGAACGCCCACTCCCATCGGTCGACAAATCCTGCAAAAAACCCATCACAATGAATACATAGAAAGGATATACCAGGCCACACTTAAGAACCATAAGCAACTTGATTCTGACACGAGTGTGTGCCCTGGTTCTTGGCCGGCAGCTCTTCTCGGAGCCGGTGCGCTCATCAATGCGGTTGACTTCGTTCTAGAGCAACCAAACCGACGTGCGTTTTGCTCACCACGCCCGCCTGGGCATCATGCTCGCCCGAATCAAGCTATGGGGTTTTGCCTCTTCAACAATATCGCCATTGGGGCCCAACATGCATTGACCCACAAGGCTGTTAAAAGAGTCGCAATCCTGGACTGGGATGTGCATCACGGAAACGGAACCCAAGAAATATTTTACGGTCGAAGCGATGTCTTTTTTGCAAGTATTCATCAACACCCCTTCTACCCAGGAACAGGGAAGGAATCCGAATGTGGTAGCGGCAATGGTGTCGGCACGACGCTCAACTGCCCATTACCTTCCGGAGCCACCGATCACGACTACCTACGTTGCTGGAACGAAACAATTCGGCCCGCTCTGGATACCTTTGAGCCCGATTGCTTATTCATTTCCGCTGGGTTTGACGCAGACGCCCGAGATCCTATCGGCGGACTTGACCTTACCCCAAGCGGCTTCGAAAAACTCACCTATGGCGTCAGTGAGTGGAGCAAACAAGCCTGTAACGGCCGCATCATATCAAGCCTCGAGGGAGGTTATAATACCCAAGCACTTGGCGAGGATGTATCACTCCACGTTAACGCACTATTGGGCTAACACCACACATACGCCAGGTGTAGGTGTCTCATTTTGCACCCATCCCTCACTAGTACGGACAATACTTTGCCCACCCCGTGGAGCTTCAACGTGGGGATGAGTAGCAATCTGGCCATCGAGGTCGAGGTATTCACGCTCGTTATTCGAGCCGTATAAAACCAAATCAGAAGGCAGGGTCGTCGGCCCAATAGTAGTGTCTGTCTGCTCGAAAAGAGCAATACCGTGGGCTTTCGAATCAATCCCCGAATTTTGAATGTCAGGGTCAAAATCCCTCGACAGGAAAAAACTCGGATTCCCATTTGTAATAGAGCTAGTAGGTCCTCCAATTACAACGCAAGCTCCATCTTCGATTACGCCGCTCAAGGTGTAAAAGAAGGCCGTATAGCCAGCGGGTATATTCCCACCGTCGGTATACCCCAACACAAAATTCTCCAAGTTAACTTGCGCGCCCGTTCCATTAAAAATTTCGACCCATTCCAGCCCATCATCAGCTCCCTCAGCGTTCGGAAAAACTTCCGAAAGCACCAAGCCAACCGGAGGGGCTTGGGTAACTGTCACTGGCACCGTCGTCGAAATCGTTGATTCGTATTGAATTGTCAGTGAATCATCTCCCTCTAGCTCCCCACTCGTCAAAGTTACCAGCTTTTCTTGTTCCCAATAAGTGAATTCGACTTCCGAGGGAGTCGTAAAGTAGTCATTAGTGGAAGCCAAAGAGAATTTTGTCCCGGACACCGGAGCTGGCTCATTCAAAGAAATCAAGGCTTGGTTCGAGGAGCCCAGATGTAAAACAATTGGGTTCGGAGAAATGCTACTCACCGTGGGCACCCTATTCGGGTCCAGCACATTGACAGTCGTATTCAAAGTGACCTCTCCTAAGCTCGCGCTTATCGTTACCACTCCGTACGAAGAATCCATCACCGGTGATACCAAGACCTCTGCCCTCTTACTTCCTGCAGGAATCGTAATTTCCGGCTCGACAGTGAGAATCTGAGTGTCACTCGACATTAGACTCACTACAACCGGTTCAGTTTCAACTAAGCGGTCGAGCTCCACGAACAACGGCTCTCGAGTGCTACCACTGGTATTACCAGCTTCGACGAAAACACTCAGAGACGAGAATGTATCTAGCTGTACTTGACTAAAAACCTCCCCAGGGGCTCTACAGTCCTCGCTATTGGCATCTAGCGGACAGAGGTCACAGACATCACCCACACCATCCCCATCCATATCCGCTTGCCTTTCTCCATCAATAGGCCTAACCGGATTAAAGAGGTTTTCACAATTGTCGTCGGAATTTGCAATCCCATCACCGTCGACATCATTCGTCTCCGAAATACCGCTGTATTCCCCCGGACGCTTGGGCACGCAGGTAGGTTCACCGGATGGAACTTCACAGGAGTAGAGTTCATAAGACGAGGAATTCGCGCCCACTAGAGCAGAATAGCTCTTGCCAATATCATTCCTCAAGCACACCCGCTTTAAAGATCCACATACCGCTTGAGGCATCGTCTCGCAATCTCCGGAGTCCCCCGTTAGAGCGGAGACCAAAGCGTCGTTGCCATACAAAACTTCGCCTCCACGAAAAACCAAGAGTGTGTCATCGGGGCTAGCGTTAAGAATATTACGATAATAATCCTCTTCGGTGTTGTGATAAATCACCAGATCAGCAACCAACCCCTCTTCAAGAGCACCTACTGCATCATCAATAGCAAGAACCTCAGCCGCATAGTCCGTAGCCATTCTCCATAGTTGCTGCGATGTAAAAAAACTTCCGAAATGCACGCTATTTAAATAATCCGCACAGCGTAATTCGCGCACCATATTCATAGACCCACTAGGAGTCCAATCAGTCCCGAGTGCAATCTTAACCCCCATGTTATCAAGCAATGTAACCGGGGCCGTATTGCCATATAGAGCAATATTCGATCGGGGCGACCAAATAACGGAGGTTCCCGCTGCGGCCAACGCTGCGCTATCCGTAGCGTTTATAGCAATCGCGTGAACAAATGCCCCGTTAGAACCCGTAACATTCCGACCACCAGAATCATCGGAGCTCAGGCACAAGAACTCATTTCTTGCCTCCGCATCAATTCCTTCACCAACATGAGGAATCCAAGCATCTTCATTAAGAACATTGCTATTCGGAAGTGAACCGTAACTGCAGCCAGATGAAATAAGCGTCCCGCTGGCGTCTCCAAGTGGAAACGTGTCAAGTTCAACCTGCTCCTGGTCCAATCCTTCCTGTTTGTTACTATCAACATTTCGAACCAAACCTACTGCATCACCTGCTCCAGCTAGGGTCGTAGTTCCACTCATCAGTTGGCGTAATTCTCCCCAGGTCTTTTGGTCCTTACTGGCACCACCGCTTACGCTTATTTTCGAGTGTCCCCGTTTTCCTTTTCGCCAATCATGCCGATGGTCATAACGCTCATTGTCCCACTGAGCCGGTGCTTGATGAGTCCAACCAATATGGTCGTGTGTATTGATCAATCCAGGCGACACCACGGCACTTCCGCAATCTGCGACAGGCATATCCGGCGGAATAGAGCAACCACAGCCAACGCAAGTCATATTCCCGTTGGAGTCTGTCACAATAATCCCCCCCTTAATAACCTTCGACGGAAGCAAAAGCGTTCCTTTTATTGCAATCCCCGCTCCCGCAGCGCGCGTAATTTCACATTCGGACTCCAAATCGTTCGAACTATCCGAACACTCTTCAACGATATATTCGTAGTCCCCCCCTCCCTCTGCATTCGACTCAGAAGTCGAATCTGAGTTCGAATTGGAGTCTGACTCCGAGCCTGAGTTAGCATTGGAGTTGGAGTCTGATTCCTCTTCAGAGCTCGGGGTCCGAGTTGCCTTTTGGTTCATTTCACCGTCGCCACAACCAGCTACGAAGAGCTTCATGAGAAAAAACGTCACAAGACACAAGTACCCAGTTCGCATCACAACTCCTAACAACGAAACCATAGTCCACGGGAGAAAACTCAATCCGCAGGCCAGATACACTAAACGAAGGCGGACTCTATGGTCTCAAGCGGATTTCGAAAAGGGGGAAACTTGCGAAAATAACTGAAAAAAAGCGCAACACACCAACAACATCTGAGTCCCTAACTTTCACAGACCCACGGAAACGGAGTTAGTACCGGGACTTAGCCAAGCTTCGAAATGCGTCGATCGCATGGGCTATTCCGTCATCGGCCACATCCAGATGAGTTACAGCTCGCAGATGAGTTTCTCCTACTGCCGTCACTAAGACGCCAAGTTGCTTTAAACGCTCTACAATAACGCTAGCATCCCCCCAACCACTTACGTCCACATAGACCATATTCGTCTCAATATCTTTCATATTAATTGAAAGACCGGGGATTTCGGACAAAGCCTCACCGAAGCCACGGGCCCGCCTATGATCGATATCGAGACGTCCCACATGATTCTCCAAAGCAAAAACACCGGCTGCAGCCAGCACCCCGGCCTGGCGCATACCGCCACCAAACATCTTTCGGAAACGGTGTGCTCTTTCAATAAATTCACGGTTTCCGACCAGCACGCTACCCACGGGGCACCCCAATCCTTTACTCAAGCAAAATGAGATAGAGTCGAATGGGGCAGATATGGCCTCAACAGATATCCCTAACGCAACCGCCGCATTAAATACCCGAGCACCGTCCAAATGATAAATGAGCCCGTTTGATTTTGCGACTTCGGCAATTTCCTCAATCGAATTTTGGGAATAGATCGTTCCCCCTCCCCGATTGGAAGTATTCTCGACACAAATCATCTTCGTTTTAGGAAAATGGGAGAGTCCACCTTCAGGCCGAATTCTCGCTTCCACATCTTCAGCCCCCATTAGACCTCTTTGGCCTACAACCGTTCGCACCGAGACTCCTGCCACTGCGGCAAAACCTCCACCTTCATACAAGTATATGTGACTATTTGATTCCAGGATGATCTCATCGCCAGGCTCGGTATGAGTACGAATCGCGATCAAATTGCCCATCGTTCCCGAGGGAACGAATAAGGCCGCTTCCTTCCCGAATAATTTCGCCGACTTGTCTTGTAGCGCGAGAACGGTTGGGTCATCCCCAAAAACATCATCCCCCAAAGGAGCCTCAAGCATAGCCTTTCTCATTGCCAGAGTTGGTTGTGTAATGGTGTCGGAACGTAAATCAACGGTTTGCATTCTCACAATACTCCCGATCGAGAATAACCTAGGGCCGGTGGGTCCCCTCAGCCGCGACTCGATGCGTCAAATTGGTTTCAGACGAAATGTGTCATATCATAAACTAAGCAGGTGAGAAGGAGACCAATATCACTTCGAAGTAATTTTCCGCACTCCGGGGGTACGAAGTTAATGACAAAGCGCATTCTCGTCTTAAATGACCAAGAAAATACCCTAGGCGAGTTAATCGAAGAGCTCGCCGCGAACGGCTATACCCCTTTCGATACAACCAACGCCGATGAATGCGTCGACTCCTTTGACGAGGTTAAACCTGATCTCCTATTTCTAAACCTAAAGACCATGGGGGCGCTCGACTCAGCGCAAGTAATTCGGATGGGGTCTGAAGGCGCCACCCTTCCCATTATCTTTGTTGGTACGGGAGAAGAAGGGATCACCAACACGGAGTCGGCTCAACAACGAGGAGGCACCGACTATTTCAACCTCCCACTCGAAGTAGATCAAATACTCACTCAAGTTGATTCCCTTATAGGCCCCAGCTCATCGCCTCCTGTAGAGGCTCCTAGCCTGAGTTCTCTTTCTGATAAGATTGAAGACACCCCCGAGGACATCTCTTCCGAAGACATTAGTGAAGCCCTAGATTCTATTGAAGAAGAATCATCCCTCGATTCAGTGGAAACGGAAGAATCCGATAATGAAACACTCTTAGAAACTCCAGCCATCAGCGCTGAAGATGAAGATATCACAGAAGCGCTCGGCACCAAAGAAGAGCCGCATCTGGTTCCTCCACCGGCACATATTGAAGGTAAAACGACTCCGGTTGCGCCACCGCAACGAGATGAGGATGAAGATGAAGACATCACTGAGACTATCAGCTCGGAGGAACTTGAACCACTGGCAGAAGATCTGGGTTTAAAATCGACAAAGGGTCGTAAAAAAAGAGGGTTGAAAAAATCGAAGGAAAAGCCCCAAAAAACGAAGGGAAAGGATAAGGGAAAAGATAAGGGAAAGGATAAGGGAAAGGATAAGGCTACGGATAAAGGTAAGCCGAAACCCTCTTCTCTTGGAAAAAAACTATTTGCAGCCTCCTTGCTCGTCGTGGGTACTGCTCTCGTTGGGCTGACGATTTTCAATGTGGCTACGAATAGACCCATTAGGGTCGAGGTTGGAGAAATACAAAAGGTTCAACTTCCAGTGCGAAGCGATATCACGCCCCGCTCGAGAAAACTAGGACAAGACAAATGGCTCAAGATTTCGAAATCCGGAAAAATAATTGACGTCAATGCAGACATACTTTCGAAAGTAGAAAAAGGCGACGTTCTAATTCGACTCGCCGCACCGAAGGGTCTTACGAAGAGCTTGCGAAAGACAAACCTCGCACTCGAAAAAATAGATAAAGTAATAGAAGACCAAGAAATTAAGTTCACCGATCTTCAAGCAAAACTTGAAGACCATAATTCCCAAATCGACAAACTAAGCGAACAAATTCAAGACCTTCAAGGTAAATCAGAGAGTAAAGAAGAACTTAAGACTTCGGTCAATTCGAGGAAAAAGCTCCGCAAACAGTTGCCGAGAATAAAAAAAGCACTGAAACGAGTAACCAACACACTTCGACGCTCGCAGCGTAAACAAACATCACTCGAGAGTACTTTGGAAAAGCTACAGAAGAAAGAGCAAAGATTCGAATTGCGAGCTCCATTCGACGGAGTCATAGTCGAGGTTAAAATCCCCAGATCCAGAAAAGTCACATCACGAAATAAGCTCATACACATTCGCAACCTATCCCAAGTAGAATTAACCTTCTCCAAAAAGAATTTTCCAGATACCGAAAAAAACGAAAGTGTCTATATCGGTTATTCAGATCTCGACTTTGTTACGGGCGTCGTGAGCACCGTACCAACCAAGAGAAAAGGAAAATATGTAGTATCTGTTGAGGACCCAAACCGAAAAATTGGAGAAATCGATACCGAGTCGCTCTTCTTAGCCACGGAATTTCAAAAGGAAACCTACCAGATATCGAGAAAAGCGCTCGTTCGCAACCAATCTGGCGAATCTCATATCATTGTCGTCAGGGAAGGACTAGCCGTATTTATACCGGTGAAGTTAAACGCGGAAACGGATGAATTTGCGTTGGTTAACATTTCGCAGGAATTGCTGAGCGATGCCAAAAGAGTTGTGATTGCTGCAGCGAACCTTGAAAGCCCAGCGGAAATCAAAAGTGGAAGCAAAATGCGAATCGAAGCACCCAACGAAAAATCACGACAAGGCGAAAATCTCCCTTCTACCCCAGAGGTCCCAGAAGAATCGTCAAAAAATGAGACCAACTAAAGAACAAGTCATTTTCTCATCGCCCCACAAAACGCAAAAAGTTCAGAGGAAATATGGAAGCTGGGTAAGAGTACCCCGACTATCCCCCAACCAACCCTCCTGGGGCTTCTGCCACTTGGTTACAAATCCTGGAAATTCAGATAATCAGCTGGGGCCATCGTCTGGGTCCCCTCTCCCTCAAAACCAAGAGATGCTCAACCTATTTGGGTCTCAAAACTCATCAGCAAAGTTAACAACTAGTCCTCTTCCAAGTCCACCGGCTCTTCAGACAAATCCTCGTCTTCTTCTTGGTAACAAAAGGAATCAAATCGCAATTCATCATTGATCTCAATCAACACAGGAAACTTAGGCAAACACAATCCCTCCGTAACCGAGCAGCTGTACCCTTCATTGCTTCGGCAATCACTCGTGTGAACACAGGTTTTCATCCAGTAATCAAACTCCATCTCTGGCAGCCCAACCGGATACCCCCCTTTGGGTTCGCAACCGTCGGGTTTTGCCTCCATGGTGCAATAGCCCCCGGGAAACCACAAACCGTAAACATCTTCGATGCAAAGGCCTCCAGCACTAGCGTTACAATCAAAACTGGAAGTACATGAGGCGCCCAGTGGCACACCACACTCTTGCTCAGGCCTCCAGCGTTCCAATCCACACTCGAAAGGAAGATGCAAAAGTGAGAAGCCTTGGGGCAAAATACCCCCTGTAGGCGATCGAGCGGCAGGTATCTCAAAAGGTGCGTACAAGAGTCCCCGATTCGGGGAGCCGCCGAGCAATTCATCAGGCTCGAAACGACGATTTTCGTTGAAGTCTTCGTAGACAATCACATACCCCCACGCATAGTCTGTCTTTTCTCCGAAAGCTTCTAGGCCTGGTGGAGAGAAGATATTCACATCGAGCGAAGACGGAAACTGAATCGTCATACTGATCGAATTCTGGTCAATGACTCCCTCCTCCAGATCCAGACCTTCTCCCCGAGGAATCCAGGCAATTGCCACGCGGATCAAATCCTCATCAGGAAGTTGATCCATAATAGAGAAAATGATCCCTTTGAACTGAAAAAGAGGTTCTCCTCGGTATTCCTCACCGACCAATCCATCGCCACAGCCGCTGCCTAAGGAAAAAAAACCAAGGCCTCCGAGAAAGAAACACAAAATGCCTACTTGTATCCGAGTCACCAAAACCTCCAGCCTAAGCCTGTCGCAACCCACCAAGTAACAGGAGTTTCAACATCGGCACCGGAGACGGCGCCACCTGAAATGGAGCTTTGCTTCAAAAAGTGAGCTAACGGACCTCCCTCGAATCGAAGCAGAAGCCCGTTGGTGATCTCCTTTTCGAAGCTTAGCAGTCCCCCAAACACAAATCCCCAACCACTTCTAGATGGAGCGTCCCCCACAGTCGAGAAATTCTGCCGATAATTCGTAGCTTCGAGCAAGAACCCCAAACCGATACTGACAATTGGTAAATCTGCGAATCGTTGAACAACAAAAGCTCCACCCACTTCAACATGATGCCCTGAAAGACCAGAGTCTTCATCTTTAAATTGCAATTGACCGGAATTGTATCTAAGCCGAACCCCGACACTCAATTCCGAAAAATCGATGGTATAGCCCAAGGAGATCTGGGGTGTTGCTCCAAAGCCAGAAAGAAGCTCACCGCGAGCTCCCCCAAGAAGATACACCCCTTGAGAAAGTCCCAACGGGCTGCCTCCCTTTCGAACGAGCCTCGCGTAAGAAACCCTTCTTCCCGACCCCGGATCCAAAATCGTTTTTTTGCCAGCAACTAGCTTCACATCGTATTCGAAATAGTGATCTGTGGCCCTTTTTTGAACAAAATATGAGCCCGGTGGTAAAACCAATTCAGTACCATTGGATTTAATCGCAACTTCTCCAACCACACTGCCATGTTCGTTATCGGCTATAATCAAATATTTCCCGGCCTGAGAAATCTCAAATCGGGCACTTTGTTTCGATGAAGAAGTGATGCGAGTAAGAATAAAATCGCCTTTTCCCTTAATATCGTATTCATAGGTTGGGTGCTGTAGACTTCGCGTTTTGCCACTCGAGCGTAGGGTTTGTTGGTAGGCGTAGCTATAAACTTCGTTTAACGTAACATGACCATCGCGATTTAGGTCTGCAGCCCCTCGAAGGCCAGAAGTTAAATGATGACTGAAAAATGAACCACCTAAGCGATCGGACTCATGGCTATCCTCATTAGCTGTACTAGAGGTTATTATTGCAACTCCCTCCGCAACCATTTTGTTCTGCACACTTATGTCAAAAGCACTGCTCGGAATGAGCCCCTTAACTCGAGTAACCCCACCTGACCGACAACTATCGAGTACCAAAATGCGAATGGTAGCAGGAGAACTTGTAACAAGTGCCTTGAACTCACTGTAGGAAAGGTCTCCTTCTCCCAAATGCAACCCTCGTGCATCGGCATGCCCCGAATAGTAAACAATCAAAGCAGTCGATTTACCTGGTGTTCGCGCAGCCGATCGAATTCGCTGATTCGTTTCAAGCAGTATTCTCCTAACGCTCGAAACCCCCTCGCCTTGTACCAAAATAGTGTTCTCGGCCCGTGAACCTCCCAATTGCCGCATAACAGTAGCGAATTCACTCGCATCATCCTCCGCGTATCTCAAAGTAGTCTCATCTTTGTGCCCCGTATTGTTGCCAATAGCCACAACATAGAGGTCATCAATCGAACCGAGGCGTTCCAGGGAATTCCCGGAAGCGAAAACGAGATTGGGAATCAGGCTGAGCATCGTGGCCCACCCTACAAGGCGGGAAACCAAAATATCACTCCTTCTTCAATTCAAAAGGCGTTAC
>CAXGXL010000013.1:0-16788 GCA_964013555.1 uncultured bacterium | reverse complement strand
ATCCGATATCTCCTCTTTGGCGCAGGTATTTCCCTCGCCCTCTCGGCTGCAAAAGCCATTACAAGCAGCACTTTGTTCGCCGCGATGGGACATCTATCAATCACTTTCTACGTGTACTTCCTCTATCAATCGATCATATCCCGGCGTTTAATTCACCTGGTGGAGCTCCTAGGCAAAACCGCCGTGCTAGGCGTCCTTACCCTGATGCTGGCAATCATCTATTCGCTTCTCGTACTCTGGGTCGGTCGCGATCAACCTGGTTTATGGTTTTTCAATACAATTGTAGCAAGCTTCGTCATTCTCATCCTCTACGACCAAATCAGGCCATGGGTCGAAACCATTACAGTTAAACTTTTTTTTAGGAAGCACTACGAGTTCAGGAAATTGGCGCTTGAAGTAGCTCGGTCGCTTAGGACAACCATTACCATCGAACGAATGGTTGAAAAGCTCCTACAAGGTTTTTCACAAAGTGGCTCCCAAATCGGTATCTACCTGCAACAAGACCGAAATATGACATATCGCCTGATGGGGTTTTCAGGGAGCCCGCATCCAGAGTCTCTTAGTCTATCCCAGCATCCCACCCTCCTGCAGCACCTGCGTCAACAACAGGGCCCCCTTATTCTCGAAGAACTGATCAACCGAGTTGGCTCCACCCCCGCCCTGGTTACGCAGGACAACGCGACCGAACAACGAAAGCTCGAACGGGTTCGGGAATCCATCGATGTTCTGCGCCAATTACATGCCTCGGTAGTTCTCCCCATGCGTTCAGAAAATCAAATAGTTGGTCTTTTGACCCTGGGTCCAGAACAAATCTCACAAAGCGCTGTCCAAGAGTATTCCGCAGATGACGTTGCTGCCCTAATGTCGATGGCGGAAGCCTGCGCAGTGGTAGTCGAAAACTCTCAAGAGTATGAAAAGCAACGAGAGCGAGATCGACTGGTCGAAATTGGCGAGATGGCAACGGGGATGGCACACGAAATTCGCAACCCCTTGGGCGCAATGAAAGGAGCTGCCCAATGTCTAGACCTCAAAACTCTGCCCGAAGAACAACGAGAATTTGTCGATGTCATTGTCGAAGAGGTCAACCGTCTCAACGGAGTGGTGGTTCAGTTCTTAGATTATGCTCGCCCCTATCGCGGTAATCCTATCCCTACCAATGTCAATAACATCGTCGATGCCACCCTCACACTATTTGGCCATGATAAAATTCCAGGGAACGTCACCATTGAAAAAGACTTGGGCCATGAACTTCCAGAAGTTTCGATCGATCCCGAGCAGCTCAAACAAGTTTTGCTCAATCTATTCAGTAATGCAGTTCACGCCATGCCCGAGGGTGGCACCCTCAAAATTCAGAGCTTTGAGACCCACGATACCCAAACAAAAGGCGCGCAACACTCGCACAGTCTTGCCGACGCCCGCGTATGCATCCGAATTCAAGATACGGGATGCGGAATTCCCTCCAAGATCCTTCATCGAATCTTCGTCCCATTTTTCACCACCAAATCGAAGGGAACAGGACTTGGGCTTGCGATCTCGCAGCGAATAATTGAAAACACCGGCGGGCGAATTGAAGTTTCCTCAGAGTCAGGCAAGGGCACCACCTTCACCCTAAAAATACCACGTGTTTCCGTTTCAGAGGCTTGAGCTTTCCAAGTTCAATAAACTCTGATAACTACGCCTTCGGAAATCACATGAAAAAAATACTCCAGCTTATGCTCTTGTTGCTCCTGGCTTCGGTTGGATGCCTTAAACCTGCCGGAATACGGTATCCAGGGCTTCCCACCGTCAAGGAAGGTGCCCTGCACATCATTAATTTCAATGTCGGCCAAGCCGACGCAATGCTCATTATATACAAGGGCAAAACTCTCCTAGTAGATTGCGGGGCCCCACTCAATCAGCCCGAACTAACCGCGCAACGTATTCCGCGTCGTCTTGATGCACTCTTGGGGCATCGACATATCGATTATTTTATTGTTACCCACTATCACCAAGACCACTTTGGTTCTCCTGGACGCCCCAACCAAAAGCGGCGTCCCTCAGGTATATTTTCCTTGCTTGAGCAGGAAGGCGTGACAATTGGAGAAATCATTGACCGCGGCAGTTGGTACCTCGGCCCCAAAACGGGCAGCTACAACAATTATCATCGCTACCTCAAACAATGGCTTGCCAATGGCCTAGTGGGCAAGCGCCGCGTTGCCAGACCTGGTGACAAAATCAACTTGGGTCCAGGACTTGAGGTTAACATCATTTCTAGTGCCGGAAATGGCATCCTCGATCGGCTCAACAGCCTCTATCCCACCTTTATAAAAACCACTCCGCCCAGCGAAAATGACTATTCCGTAGGCATAAAAGTCACCCTAGGTGATTTCGAGATGTTTGCTGCCGGCGATCTGACCGGCTCCAATATCATTCGCAGATACGGCTCTATTCGGGCAAGTTACACCGATATAGAATCTAGTATTGCTAAATCGGTCGGTCCGGTCGAAGTTTATCGAGTCGATCACCACGGTTCATCCCATAGTTCAAATCAGTGTTTCTCCCAGGTATTACATCCACAAGTATCCGTTTTTTCCACCGGCCGAAACAATCGATATGGACACCCCTCTGCCGCCGTCTATCACCGCCTAAAAGCTTACGGTGATGTCTACATCACATCTGGTGTTGCCAAAAAACACCCCCAGGACATGCACCGCGATGTCGTCGGGGATGATGTTGAGGTACTTGTCACTGCCAACGGTGAAAAATACTGGGTCAACGGACGCCCCTACCTTAGCAGTACCGAAAGAGAAGAAATGGCTCGGCCGCGGGCCCGTAAATCGTGTGATAACGATGACCGCATCGCTCCTGCCTCAGAGTATCACATCATCGAAGGTACACTTGGCGACTAGAACCGAGCACGAAGATCAAGCTTACCAACCACATAATCAGCAAAACGTCCCTTACGCTCGCCACCGTAACTAACATGGCCAAGCAATCCATGTAAATTGATTGACTCGGACAGTTTGTACCAAATACCTAAACTCCATTTCTCTTCGGGGCTGCTGGTAGCCGCACTATACTCTTCACCATCAGAGCCACCTTGAACCTTATTGTCGATGGCATTAGAAAGAGCCGCAGCAATCCCTGAATCCTCACCCATATAAATATCGTTATGCAGCACGTTCCCGCCAGCGCGAGTCAAGAGTTTGTGAAAATTCAAAACAACCCTAAAGTCTGGCCACGGACGCACCGATAGGCGCAGGCTTGCATATTGCTCAATCTCCGAGAAATAGACGCTCGGGTCTGTCAAATCTAAATCGTTTTCGAGCGAAAACTCTGAGTCGCTAATCCCCAATTCCCTCTTGACGCTCTCCTCAAGATAACTGGAACTCAACTTACTTCGAGAATCTTCCCAAGAAACCCGGTAACGGGCGGAAAACGAAATCAAGCGAATTCTCTTAGAGCTAAATTGAAGCTCAAGCTTAGTCCTTTCCCCATGACCGCGGACCGCATATTGCATCGCCTCTAAATCTGCGGGATCAGCAGGGTCATAAACCGTTGAGTACGTTTCACGCGCTCCACCTCGCGCTAAATCGTTATCGTAGTAGCCAACTACAACCCCAAGGGACTCCTTTCGAGTAATGTGCCAGTTTACATTCTGCGTCAAACGCAGGTCGTATTGTCCTAAATCACGCCACACGTTCTTCGCAGCAGTCTCATCCCACGTAACATATTCGGGAGTCTCCCATCCCTCAATCGTGGTTATACTTCGTAGGGCACGAGAAGGTCGGACGATGGCCGAAATCTTAACCCCCATCTCATTACGCTGCCGCGCCCCTAAGGTCATTGTTGGAGCTGACGGGCTTCGACTGTATGGGTTATTATAACGACGGTCATACCACCTAATCCCGGCTATAAGCTCTAGCCAGGTACCTTCCTCAAGTAGCGCCTCAATATAGGCTGCATTGCCGCCCTGAAGTGTGTGTGCGTATTCACCAGATAACTCGAAATCACCCAATCCCATTTGGCCGTTCAGGCCAATAGCGCCGAATACATTTTTTCGGGGTAAATTAAAGTGCCAGGCAAAAATAGGGCTCGCTTCGGGTGCCAAAACAAGATCTGTCTCTGCTCGGTACCCCGTCAATCCAACCCGTGTGCGATTATCAAAATTAAAGGTAATATTTCCTCCCGCCAACAACTCAGTATAAGCGTCTCTCAAACTGACATAAGAGTATGGGTCAGCTTGGGGATCGCCTGCAGCGTAAACCCGCGATGAATAGCAACCACTTGCTTCTCCTTCTGAAAAGCCAAAATAGCAACCATCGTCCATCGGCTCATAATTTTCATCCAGTTGGTAACGATAATAGTACTGATAAATATCGTGAGCTTGGTACGAAACAAACCCCGTTGCATCAAGCCACCCCATATCAAAATCCACTCCCGTAAGGCTTAAGGCGACTCCTAATAAACTCTTATCTGGAGTGAGACGTGCCTTATTGAGGTCCGAGTAAAAATGTCGGTTTTCACGCCAACCACGAGGGTTGGTGAGACCCGTGGTGTCAAATGTTACCTTCTTCCCAAAACCAACATCGTAGCTCCCAACCACCAAACTCAAGGATTGATAACTCGTAGAGATGTACGCTTTGTCGAGGTCCCAAGTTGAAACGGGGCCTTCAGCAGTAACAACCCGTCCAATGCTTCGGTCGTAATAGGCACCGGTTCTCTCGCGGTTGGTAATAAGCCCCCCAAAGCCAAAATAGGACAACCCTGTTCCCTTAAGTCGGAAATAATCTTGATGTAATCGCTCGAACTCCTTCGACTCATTAATATCGTAGTCAGAATTCCGCCCCACACCAACTCTACCAACGCTCCCTACCTGTAATTCGGCCATCAGGGGAATATCTTCAACTCCTTGAACCTGAGCATCATCCTCTACTGATACAAATGACGAAAGAACCTCGTATTCAGATGGTCCAATTCCATCTACTTTCATTATTGCTTCGACCGATTCAAATTGTCCGTGCTTTGCGCGATAGCTCACAAGTCGATCTGCTAAATCGTATGTCATACCAGGTAGGTCAAAAAGCATGTAGCGGTCAGCTCGGTTTAGATTCAGCGGCCGGTGACAAAGCGCAAGTAGTAACTCGAAATCATCCTCGTCAATCGAACCGCTCAGCTCATACTCATAAAGGTCAGCGCATTCATCAATAAGAAGCCTAACGTTGTATTCGCGGGCAGATACTTTTGAAAGAGGTAAGAGTATCAAGGCCAAGAGCGCAACTAGAGGAATCCAAGATTTCATTCACAAGCTCCCCAAATTCCGGCCTTATTGTCTCGGGCCTCTTGCTCTAGCGCGATAAATTCCGCTTCGCGTGACCGGTTCGGCGCCATGATAATGAGTTCACCATAGCCACGCTCGATAAGAGTCCGATTAACCATCCGACCATTTACCGTCACAAAAGCGAGCGAACGCGCGTAGGCATCCGTACAGTTAATGTCGTATTCCAATTGAACCGTTTTTCCTAAGACAAGTTCTTCATTGAGCCGCTTGGCTTCCAACGCAAAGCACTCATCATCCTCTCTATCATCACGGCTGATTTCAGGAGTATCCACGTGTAAATACCGAACGGTAGTCCCCTCCTCTAATTCAATAGTATCCCCATCCAATACACGAACCACTTTGCCTTCTTGAGCACCACAGACCGAGCTCGGTGCCAACCGAGCCGTGCCACACGCGCTCACTGCGACCGTCCAAACGCCAAGCGCCACCATCATCCCCAAATGCATCGTTACTAATCCTCTATGGGCAAGTTTCATTCGCCAATCCCGGCGAACCATAGAACGCTAAGGTAGAGGGATTGGAACTCGAAGCCCGACACCAATTTGCACTTCCATCGTTCTCAGCTGGCCCCAAAACACCAGCGTCTAGAATATGGCTCTTCGGGGGGCTAGTCGTCCCCGCAGAAATAGGCCCAACGACAGAGTCAACGATGGTGCCATCCGAAGTTTCGATAGAAAAGGTCAATCCCGAATTGTAGAATAGTTCAGAAGCGCCCCAGTTTGCATCCAGTTCAAAACCATCACCAGCTTCATCTCCACCAACAACGATATAACTCCCTGGTTCAACAGTAAGACAGCGACCATCCTCAACAAGAATGCTACGCTCTCGAGTACTATTTCCGTTGCCAGCCAAGAGCTTCAAGCCATTGAGTTCAATACTTGACTCTCCCAGAACATAGACCTCGAACCATTCTTTTCCCGAGTCCGAAGATAGAGGATTCGCCATAATTTCCGTCACTACCAAGCCCCCGGCACCGGGCGCATTTACCGGCCGAAAACCGCTTCCATCATCGCATGAAGGACCGCAGAGATTGGCGCTTCCAGGCGTTCCAAAGCCATCGTAATTCCCAGTCGATTCGGAGACACAAAAATTAGCCAAACTATCGTTGTCCCCAGCTCGCAATAGATCTGGCTTCAGACTAACGGAGTGTCCATCAGTCGCACCAGGGTAAACCGCTTTGTCAACGAGTACTCCGTCTATTCTTATTTCGACCACCCCCGGAGAACTATTGTAGAAGCTCAATCCGTCAGCCACACCGTCAACTGCTATAGCACCGTTTAAAAGAGGATCGTCGATAGCACCTATAAGAACATATTGCCCCGCCTCCACAGTCACGCAATTAGTCCCACCCACAATTGCATCTTTGACATTAGAATCCGCACCAACCACATAATTGATGATTTCAATACCATTGATATCAAGAGCACGGTTTGTGGGGTTGAACAATTCAATCCACTCTTTATCGCCATCGCTGCCGCTCGGGTTAAAAAGTAACTCGGAAATAACGAGTTCATCTGCAGCAGGAGATTCAATCAAACGCGACGCTTCACCTTCTAAGCACCCCACCGGCGCTGTGCACGCATTCGTGCTACCCGGTGTCCCCCCACCACCAAAAACACCAGATGCCTCCGACTTGCAAAAAGCATCAACCGTATCGTTGGAAGTCGGTTCGATGGGGCCAGGGGAGAGCGCCGAGGATTTACCGGCCGTAGATTTAGGTACCATCGCCGAATCAATCACAATCGTTCCGTGGAGAACCAGCTCAACTTTTAGCTCTTCGTTGTTAAAGATATCTAAGTCCTCCAAAACGCCATCCACATCCACGCCACCATTAAGTTCCAAATCGCTGGACTGACCCAAAACCAAATATTGTCCGGGGTAGCCGGTTAAACATTCGGGAACACGAATAGTAGCCGTGCGAGAAGAGGTTCCACCGTCATCGTTCATCTTGGTAAAAACAACCGCAAGACCATTGAGATCAAGAGGAGAGTCAGAATGAACATAGAGCTCGAGCCACTCTCGGTTCTCGTCGGAATTTGTAGGAAAATCGTCGGTTGCTGCAGGATCCGCGAAGAGCTCACTCAAAATCAAATCGCCGGGATTGGGAAATTGAATGTCGCGTTCATCATCTTGTTCCATGCACGTATCATACGCAACGAATGGGCAGACAGAATTTGCAATTCCAGGGGTCCCAAAATTATTAGCCACGTAGCCAGTACAAGTATTGGGTTCGCATTTTGAGATAAATACCTCTTGACATTTAGCCGCCTTTTCACCTTCGCAGCTACCGCACCCCATATCACAATCGCAATCAGCAAAACACTCCATTTCAGGTTCGCTACCCTTGCAAATTCCAGGACTCGCTCGACACTCGTCGTCGGTGGCGCACGAAGTACCTTCATCGCTGCTACAATAACCCGTTTTGTTTAAAGTAGAGCAATCTAAGTCATCAACGCACGACATTGCCGTTGTTGGAAAGCAATTGATGCTCTGACCAGATTCATCTTCGCACTGCTGCAAACACTCCCTTCTCGAAGCACAATCCGCGTCGGTACGACAGGAGTTCTGTTCTTGCATCGGCTTGTTCTCATCTAAACTGCAGACTCCCATTTGTTCATCCTGCAACTCCACAGTTCCAGAACACCACCATCGTGGGTCATCATTTACGATTGAATCAGGTGCAATCTTTCCAGTGAGTGAAAACGTTTGGCCAGGAGTTGGCAGAGGTAAACCCTCGCGAGTCCCATAAAAAACCTCATCCACGATCTGAGCGCCGCATGAGATTCCAAGACCACCGATAGTTTGACTAAAGTCTCCTAGCGACTCAGTCACCAATGCTGGCGAAGTCGATGTGGAGGGGTTCGCATGTTCGCGCAAGGCATAGTTGTAGTCTGAGTTAATATCACTGCGCTCACCATCTGAAAGAACAAAATAGCTATAGGGAGCGAGCACACCGCCTCCCCGAATAACAGTTCTATCGACCTCAAGACGACCATCCTCAGGTTCACTAAAAGGCCCCTCGCAAAAATCAGAACAGGAGGCTAAGCGGCAAGAATCTAGGCACTCGGAGCTACTAACGCAAGTGCTACCAGGCTTATCTGATTCGTCACTGCAAACACCGGTTGCTTTGTAGCTATATCGACGAATAACAAGGCGGTCCAAAACTTGCGGTCGGGACGAAGCATTGTAAATTTCAAACCATTCTCGATTGGAATCAGCTCCTGCCGCATCTACCAAAAGCTCGCTGATAACCAAATCCCCCACGATTGCATCACAGGTTTCTCCAACGGAGGCCGGAACAAAACAACCTGTAATAAAAAGGAGAAACCCTATGAATGTAGGGAAAAGCAATGTTGGGTACGCCGGGCTTGCAGATTCCGATTTTGATATAGGGTCCAAAATCATCCGTTCACTTTGCTTGTTGAGTTGAGTCTGGAACCCTATACGAAGGAACATTCACTATGGAAGTACTTTATGAAAAAAGAAAAAGAGCCTCTAACCACAAGTCTCGCATATCCCATAGAGTTCCATTTTGTGGTTAGTTACTGTAAAACCATGCTTCTTCGCCGCCTCGCTTTGCAGCTCTTCAATTCGCTGGTCTACAAACTCCACAATTTTGCCGCATTCCGTGCAAATAAGATGATCGTGATGCTCTGTTTCGCCGCCTGCTGCTTCGTAAAGCGTATGCCCCTCTAGGAAGTGGCGTGCATCCGCCAAGCCACAATCCGTCAAAAGCCGCATAGTGCGATAAACCGTAGCTTGGCTAACTCTATCGTCCACATCACGAACTTTACGCAGCAACTCATCGACGCTCACATGCCCTTCTGCAGAAAAAAAGACTTCCGCAATGGTCTCGCGTTGTCGGGAATATTTCAGTCCTTTCTTGCCGATGTAGGACCTGAGTTCTTCTAATTTGTCTTCCATATCACCCATCACCCAATACAATAGGTACCGCTTGAGTCCACTTTATCCCTACTACAGGACTCCAGCCCCAGTCAATTAACGTAACAGACTTGAAATCACGTCTGAATTTCCAGCCGAGCCACCCCATCGGCGCACCCGACGAAAAGCTCTGAACCTACCAATGCATATTGGGCGGGAATCTTGCGGCCCGGTACAGCCTCGATTCCTCGCCGGATGTAATAGGTGTCTTCTCCCATACGCAACCAGGGAGCACGAAAGTACGGAGCGCCACACGCAAAACGGACAAGGTGCCCACATGACCAGTTGCGTGGCTCAACAAAAACATCTTCAGGCTTCACTCGGGTGGCCCGCGGACCATCTGGTTGGCCTTGGGGAACGGCCCGCAATTGGCCCAAGAGTTCTTGGGCTAGGACTTTTTGAAGTTCTCGCCCCACCCACTTTCCAACCCTCTCAAAAATCTGGGAGCCCGTGTCCATGGCCTGCAGCGAGATGGCACCCTGGTGTAATAGGGGACCGTTATCCTCCCTCAAATCAAGCTGGTGAATACTCACTCCAATGCTAGTATCTCCCCGTTTAAGGGCCCAAAAGATCGGAGCAGGTCCGCGCAGATCAGGCAAAAACGACGGGTGGCAGTTCCAAGCTCCCCGAGCGGGTAAGTGTAAAACCTCTTGTTTGAATAAGCAGTCAAAGCCAACGCAAATAAGCAAATCAAAAGGGATCTTCGATAATTCACGAAGTGCTTTGACACTGTTGACATCGCAAGTTTGAAAAACCGGAATTCCAGCCGCCAAAGCCAATTCGGCCAGTCCTTGCGTCCGCGGTAACGATCCCATTGACTTTCGGTTGGTTACGGGCATTTGCCAACGATGATTGGACCGCCCCATCGGCTTTCGCCGGCCTTCCACAACTAAAACGACTTCCCAATCCGCACCGGCTGAGCCGGCCGAAGGCCCCAATAATTCCCGTAGAGCCATCGGAGCAAAGGGACCACTTTGCCCGAATAAGCCTATCCTGAGGCGGTGCCCGCCATTTTTTTCTCCGTACAAATCCATACCAATTCTTTTTCGCCGAGCTCTCTTTTCCTAGCCACAGACGCTTGATTAAGAAACTTAAATCGGGCAAGTTGCCCCGTCAATCAACGTACACAGAACGGTTAAGACAGTGAAATATCCACTTCTCCTAGGGTTTCTCATTAGCAACGTACTACCCAGTCTAGCATTGGGTAGTGACACAATCGATAGTCGCCTAACCTTTGCCTTTGGCGATGCCAATGTTCTCACTAGCCCAGATGCGGACGCCAATGCATCCCCCAGTATTCCCAATGCTACGCCTACTAATTCCCAACGGCTCTTCTTTGACGACTACGAGGGGCGAGATACCCCTTTTGATAACCTCACCCACTTTGTCCTTTACATGAACGAGCCCAGCTACTTCGAGAGTGTTATAGCAGAAGCTGCCTTAGTAATGAGAGCAATGCTACTCGATGAAACCGGTGTGGCTATCAAAGACGACGGCTCCTACCTTAAACTCACCAAGGAGCTAGACAAGCGAAGCCTCGTCTTGACTGCGTTTCCCATTAGCGCCAATCGCTTTCGTCTCGGTTACTCCTACGACCTCTCCTGGGGCGGTAGCAGCATTTTTCAAGATAGCAAGGCTGCCCCTGGTATGCGGGTAGAACTCAATTCGAAAACTTCGTCGCTTTTTCTCGGAGCCAAAACCGGGTTAGGGACCGTGAATATGCCCGACGAAACAATTGAAGTGGACACGCTCTGGGGAGTGCTCGGAGGTGGCTTCATAGATCTGAGTGACCAACTTCGATTTGAAGTGGGAAGTGGTTTTTTTCACCGAGGGACCATCAATAAACCGGGTCTCCAAATTCAAGAAGGGGACCGAGTTCGAGTGGCTCCCTGGCAAGGATTTGGGGCCTCAGCTCAGTTAACCTACCACGTCGGAACTGAAATCGGGATTCCTATTGATTTTCGCCTGATGAAAAACGACCCCATCTCTTCGAGTAAGGACATGAAGACTCCTACCTACGATGGAGACTTTTCCTTCGTTCTGAAATCAGAATTGAGCGTCCTCGGACAAACTGTCCAAGATTTGGATCAGCCAAGCACCACAACCGTTCAACCGGCAATGGGCGGAGACGTAACAGCTCAGATTAAAATGGGTAGAATGCGATTGCATGCACTCTTGGTTTATCGTGACCTCGCCTTTATTCTCTTTGATGTCCCTTCATTCACCCCATTTACGGATCTCCCCAAAGGAATTCGGCAAGAACCGGAAATTTTCGGCAAACTCGCACTCGACTACTATTTCCCAGCTTATCATTTTACTCCAGGACTCTCGCTCGGCCTGAATCGTCCGTGCAATGTAACCAATACCTTCGATGGAGAACAAATAACCCAAGTAATTTTCGACCGGAACAGCCGTGAAACACTCAATCCAGGAGAAAGCGTCGAACTCGTTTACGCAGCCAAACTAACGGCAAAATGGGCAATCTCACCCAGCATGAGCTTTTTGGGAGATGTATCTTACTCCTACGACCGCAATCGGCGAGGACGAGATCAAGACCCACAAGGCATTGTCACGACGGTTCCTCTTACCCGCCAAGATCCCAATATTGTTGGCTTTAACCTCATGATGCAGGCAAAATTCTAAGAGCTCCCCGAGTTCCGTCCAACGGCAGTCCATAGAAACTCTCTGGCCATTTTTTTTACAACGGCATATTGCTTTGCAATGATTGAACTGGTTCATTCAAAGAGTTAACCCGACGAAAAATCGGCTGGAGGGGTCAATGTCAGCAGCAGTCCAATTGCCTATAGAAAAAGCAATCCCATTAAACCCAAGTCAGCTCCCCCCCGGACCGCTTCCCTACAACACCAATCGACGCTTCGTGCCTCGCTTACGTTCTCCTTTTGCCTTGAAGGTCGCGAATCAGAACATTCATCTCACCGGAATCGATATTTCCTTCGGTGGGATTATGGCCGCTAGTGAAAACCCTATAGCGCCGGGAACAATACTTGATTTGCAGATAGTCATCCCTGGCGAAAGTACTGCTCTGGCAGCAAGGGCTCAAGTGGTCGAGCTTGTAAGCTATCGCGGAAAACAAGCAATGCGCATGCGTTTTGACCGCCCCAGTCAACTTCTCAGACGAAAAATAGCAGAGTGGATGACCCGAATTTCGGCTTAATCACTTAAAACTGTAGAGCTAAACCATGCAGGGAGTTCAAATCAGTAATCTCTTGAGTTTGTTTGGGTAAAACTCCCAAAAACCCATCCCACGCCGTATCTTGTCGCAATTGCCGGATCAGACGCCAATCTTCTGCTCCTTGTGCCGCCTTTAATTCTGCTAATCGGGTCAGTTGCTCGAAAAACTCGGCGGCGGCTGGATCGTCTCCTGCTTGCTTTTTTAGCGAATCAAACGCCTCACCCAATGCTTCCAATTCAGCTCCGGGGCTAGCTCGATTCACAACAAAACCACTAAATTGAATGCCTCTATCTCGAATCTCTTTGCACAAAAAACGAGCATCCCGTAACACAATCTCATTAGGCGCGGTCACTATCAAAAACGAGCAATCCTCAGAGCGCAGCATTTGCGCGACACAATCGCCCCTCTCACGAAATTCACCAGCCATAGAGCGGATTGAATGGATAAAATCAGTAAAATGGGTGGCCAGTTCTCTGCCCAACGTGCGGTCCAGTACTTCCCATACGACGCGGCCGGTTTTCTTGACCAAGTTTTCCTTTAAGCCCGTCGCCGGTTCCTTTGGATCCAAAAGTGAAAACCACTTGAATACCTTTTCGTCCATAAACCGTGAAATCCATTCCGGCGCTTCGAGAAAGTCCAAAACATTTTTCGAAGGCGGAGTATCAACAATCACCAAATCAAAATCAGAAGAAGTATATAAGCTATAGAGTTTCTCGACGGCAGTGTATTCAATCGTGCCAGCCAGCCCCCGTGACATTTGACGGTAGATGAGATTATTCAACACTGAATCAGCTATTTTTTGGGTAGGAGCAATTCGGTTTATTAGCCCATCAAAGGTTTTTGCAGGATCTAACATCATTGCCCACAATTCGCCCTTAACTTGTAGGCCCTCGGATAAGAGCGATTGGCAATCTACTTGATGGGGTTCATTGTCCAATCGAATTCCTAGAGCATCCGCAAGTCGCCTCGCGGGATCGATAGTCAACACACACACCTTCTTACCTGATACTGCGGCACTCAAGGCAAGCGTGGCACTTGTGGTAGTCTTGCCAACGCCCCCTGGGCCTGCACATAAAACGACCTTAAATTCAGAGATTACATCTAGGGCGCGCCTCTTCATTGCACACTTTCTAGAGACTCGCCCATCTGTTGAGCTATTGCCTCAATGAGTCGTCGTCCACGATGGGAAGAATACTGAATTTCTGTAAATGCTGCCTTAACTCCGGCCCGCAACTGCTTCATTCTCATGCGTTGACGGCCCTCCTCCAAGATGTGGTCCTTGGCTAACCCCAAAACCGTCTGTGCCACAGGTTCGTGAACGATTCCCTCCAAACGCTTGAGTAATTGCAACCCCTCTGGCTCAAACGCGGTTGGCAGCAAACAATTAATAAAGACATGCCCCGTGTATAATCCCAGTTCGCCGCTCAGTCCATTTGCCAACTCAATAGACTCATTGACCGGGAGCTCTTCCGCAAGGGTTACGATGCAATAAGCCGTCTTGGCTCTATCGCCTAACATCTCTTGCAGAGCTCGGCACCTTTTGCCCAAAGGCCCTACTTTCGCCAGCCCCAAGATTCCCTTTGGAACCCCCAACATAGCACGAGCATGGCCCGTAGCGGCCATATCCACCACGATTAAATCCAAATTCGACAAACCACTTCTGTGGGTTCCTTGCTCAAAATGCATAATCGAAGTCAGCAAAACAATTTCATCAACCGATGGCGTTATCTTCCATAAGCGAGCCAAGACCTTGTTGTCAGTTGCCAGACGAACCAAAGCTTTGACCTTAAGAATTTCCGCAAAATACTCTTTTAAGGCTAAATGTGGCTCTAGCCGCGCAACCCAAAGATTCGGAACATCCCGCGCCAAGGGCTGCGTTGGTTCATGAGATATTGTATCGACTTTCAAATAATCTGAGCTTGCCGCTCTGGCACCGAATTCACAAAAAAGAACCCGCTTACCTCGCTTGGCCGCGGCAAGTGCCAAGCCGAGAGCACACGTGGACTTCCCCACGCCTCCTTTTCCTGTAACGAAAATGAGGCGTTTATCTAATAATACACTTAGGTTCTGCCCGTAAGAAGAACTCACGAGAACAAGCGTCTCTTCTTAGAGGGGCTTATCGCCGCAAATTCTTCTAGGAGTTTTTTCTGTTTGGAGGTTAACGACTTGGGTACTTGAACTCTAACAACCACATGCAAATTCCCCCGCCCGCCACCTCGTAAACGAGGAACCCCCTTTTTGCGAAGGGTCAACACATCATCGGGCTGGGTGCCCTTAGGAATCGAAACACTCTCGCTACCATCGGGAGTCGGCACTTCAATTGAAGTTCCCAAAGCAGCATGGGCCATGCCTACCGTAGCCTCATAAATTAGATCATCGCCCTTTCGAGTTAACTCATCATGAGGCCTAACGTGAACCGTGATATAGAGATCTCCAGTCGGCCCGCCCTTCATGCCGGCATCCCCTTGACCGGCGTATCTCAAGCTCATTCCATTATCGAAACCAGCGGGAATCTTCACGTTCAAGGTGCGCTTGATCGGCACACTCCCCTCGCCGTCGCACTCCACGCATTTATGCAGGATACGCTGCCCCTGCCCCGAACAATCAGGACACGTCGTACTAATCAGGAAAAGCCCCTGCCCCTGCATCACTTGGCCACGACCAGCACAGGTGCCACAAGTCTCTGGGCGACTCCCTTCAGCGGCGCCGCTCCCCACACAATCTTCGCAAGTTACATTCTGGCGAACGGTGATCTCTTTAGTACAACCAAAAACCGCCTCTTCGAAGTCTATTTCAAGCTCGGTACGTAAATCAGCGCCACGACGGGCACCGCCGCGGCCACGGCCCATTCCCCCCATACCAAAGAGATCGCCGAAGATGTCTCCAAAAGACGAAAAAATATCGTCAACTCCAACCCCCGAAAAGCCGCTAAAACCAGAGTTCTTCAAGCCAGCAAAACCATGACGGTCATAAAGCCCCCGTTTTTGCTGATCCGACAAAACCTCGTAGGCCTCAGAAGCCTCCTTGAATTTGGTTTCGGCATCGCTACTGTCGTTCCGATCGGGGTGGTATTGCATCGCCAAGCGCCGATAGGCCTTTTTAATGGTTGTGGGGTCGGCGTCTTTGTTGACGCCCAAAACTTCATAATAATCGCGCTGAGACATAATTATCTAATAATAACGGTAACCTAAACAAAAGTCTGGTTCCAAATTAAGGGTTGGCGGCGAACTGTCAAGTCCGGGTTCTATCCATTTGAATTCTCGTTATCACAGAGAAGCCTCAAAACGGAAGCTAAACCAACCCCTCTCGCCTCAAATCACAGTACATTAATGTCCCTGCCACCGTCGCCAAGGGTAAAAGAAGCAAATTGATGCCCGGAATTGCCAACAAGAGCATAACAGAGACTCCGAGCCCCAAACCGAGCCATTTGTAGCGCCAAACGTGCCCCCAGCGTTCGCGATAAGACACGAGCTGGCGCGTCAAAGGCAGGCCCATAAACTCGTGGGTGAGTAATAGTGCACTAAATGCGAAGCTAATTAACGCTGCGCAACCAGTCCCCAGAACCGGAATAAACCCAAGCAAAAGCAAGGGTGCATTTACCATCACCAACAAAAGTAGCCCCCAAAACAAGTCTCCTAGGGCCACCACGATACTCTTGATGGTTCGGCCAACTCCAAAAGGGGCTGGCGGAGTACCCAACACCCGGTTTTCGACTTGTTCAGATAGAGTATCCAAAAACGGGCTCGCTACGGCTTGCCCTACCAGAACCAAAACCAGAAAGTTTACAATTACAATCGCTGGCACGACGAGAATCCAAAGTGCCCATGACAAGCCCATCATGAGATATCCCCAAAAAGCCGACTCCCCTGCCCACGCAACCATGGACGCCGTAAGACCCGAAATATAAGGCACCAAAAAATAGAAGGCTCCGGCCACAAGGGTCACCAACAAAAGTACATTCACTAGAATCGAAGCACTCGCCATAGCCCACAGCCGGTGTTGTCTCATAAAAGCAAACGCTCGAACCGGATACATCAGTCCAGAAATAAATTGCCCCACAAAGTTAGTTGGCAAAGGCTTTTGATTGGCCTGATTCATAATACGTCCTTGCTTAACAAGAAAATAACTTCGTTACTCTCTCGCGCAACCTTGGTAAATTAAATTCTAGCTTTTAGATACGAGGCTTGACTATATAGCTTCAAAACTCATTGTATTTCCAGTGAAGGTTCCCCAAATGGATATTTCTTTTCTAGAAGCAATCGACCAAGGCGGACTTGTTGGCGATGGAGCCATGGGAAACCTGCTCTATGAACGAGGCGTTTTCGTCAATAGA
>CAXGXL010000012.1:0-16881 GCA_964013555.1 uncultured bacterium | reverse complement strand
AATGACGATTTAGCTAGCTGCGAATAAAACAACACGCTCACCCTTCATCGAGGTGCATCATCAACAAATGCACCTCGGTGAAGGACCTATTCGATCACTGCATCTTCTGCAGCACCAACAAATCTTCGAGAACCGTTAGTTCAGTTTAGATAGCATCCATCTAGATATCGACTGCAAGCTTTCAGAATCGGGCTCTAAAAAACGAACCCGCACTGCTCTCTTTTCGTCGCGCTTCGTGTGGGAAATGGCCTTCGCCCGAAGAGCAATGGCATCGGTACCACCCGGAAGATGCAGAAGAATATCCAAAGTTGCACCGGAAAGTACCCAATCTTCGCAATGAAAGAGTATTCCCGCCAACGAGAGATTAATGCCTTCAAAACTCTGCTCCAACTCCGGAATCTCTACTACAAAAGAACACTCCAATCGCTTTAGCAATCGACGTTCCGCCTGCGGTGCTCTCTGCGGTAATCCCCAAGAAGTAAGCTGCTCATAAAGGTCTACATCCAAAAGATGAGATTGAGAAACGGCAAATATCATTCTTTCCTCCCAATAAATGATCCAAGCCGGTAAAAGGATACCACCAAGCATGTCACGAATCGGAGGCTATGCAAATAAATAAGTACACGTGTACGTACTTATGAGCTTGCGGGCCCTGATTCGTTATGTTCTTAAGCTCATCTAGTATCCAATCCCTCGCTATTGTGGAGTGTAACGCTGAATTCTCAACTTCTTCACCCCCTTGTTGCATCCGCACTAGAAAACGCATCGATTCCATATGAAGTCGTCCCTTGCAGCAATGAGCTTGCTGACACCCACCTATTCTGTGAACACTATGGCTATCAGCTAGGCGACTCTGCCAATTGTCTTATTCTAGAATCGAACAAACCCAAAGGCGTCTTCGCAGCCTGTGTGGTTTTAGCAAGCCACAAAATCAATAACGGTCCAGCCAAAAGGCTCATGCAAGTATCTCGAGCTTCATTTGCTCCGCAAACAACCACCGCGAAACTAACTCAACAGGAAATCGGCGGCGTAACTCCTCTCGGCCTGCCTAATTCTATCTTAGTTTTCGTAGATCAAGCGGTCATGACCCGCCGGAAGATTATCATTGGAGGCGGAAATCGGCACTCCAAAATCATCTGCTCCCCGAATCTCTTGACCACATTTCCAAATGTGCAAGTTTGCGAAGGCCTCGCTCGAATTCGCGAAAATTAAGGTAGGGAGTCTCCATCACTCTTGAATTGATAAACACCCCAGAAATGAGGCTAGCTCTTGATTGCTCTAAAATCCGTGCTCTAAGTCTAGTAAGGAAATCAAAATACCATAGTCAAAGGGTAGAGCGGCCCTCACTCTACAAAAAGTCAACCTTCACAAACACAGCGCTAAGTGTTTTAACTGGTTTCTCCTTCAACCTCATCCTCAGCATCATCCTTATCGCTGCTCCCCTCCTCCTGCTCAGCAATAAAATGCAACGCCAATTCAAATGCCTTGTTTGTGTATGAGAGAATCTTCTCGAACGCCTCATCACTCAAATCGCGAACAGCATCATTCTTTCGATATATGTTTACAAATTTTCGTTCACGCTCGTAGTTAAGAGGAATTCTATCCGCCCCCCAACTCTCTAAAAGACTCCACAATTCGGGATTATAACTTCGAACAAATTTAAGTGCCAAAGGAACCGGATCGTGACGTGCCAATAGAGCTGAAATTCTCAGAATAAGCTCGAACGAAAGCGTGGCCGTTCCATTTTCTACCGCCGTTAAGAGACTCTCGTCGGCCAAATCAATCGCCTCACTTAACTCTTTGCGAGTTAAGCCAGCCACTTCCCGTAAATCTTGCAAGTAGCGACCCGCCTCCTCCATCCGACGGAGCTGGTCTGGAGAATTGAGAATGGCTTTACCAATAGCAACGGAAACCCCTTTCGCCCCAGCAGCCACTTTGACTGCCCCACCGGCCAAATCAAGAAGTCGCTCTGAAATGCGGCGTTTCTCATCACCTTCGTTACGCTCATCGAGCTGTTCATCGTCGTCTTTTTCGATTTCTGGCACAAATACCTCCCTGAGCCTCCCACTGGCTTTAGTCTAACGCGATAAAACTCCTAAACCAACGAGTTCGCGACTTACCTCGAAATTACCAGATCTTGACGCGACTCTCCGAAGACCGAAAAAGCTCATCTCCTGCCTTTACCCCAAACGCCTCATAAAATTCAGGCATGTTGGAAACAACCCCCAAAACTCGATAGGCACTTGGTGAATGCGGATCCGTCATAAGCCGCCGCCTTAACTCACTTTCTCGATATTTGCGCGCCCAAACCTGCGCCCACCCAAGAAAAAAACGCTGCGGTCCACTAAATCCATCGATGACGGGACCCTTCTTCCCATTAAGCGAAAGAAGATAGGCACGATAAGCAATAGTAAGTCCACCAAGGTCCCCTATATTTTCCCCTAAGGTCAACTCGCCATTCACTGAAATATCCTCCAAAGGCTTGAACGCTCCGTATTGCTTCACCATTTTATCTGCCCGAGCCTTAAACTCCTCCACATCCTTCTCAGTCCACCAATCCCTGAGGATCCCATCCCCATCCGATTTTCTTCCCTGGTCGTCAAAACCATGGCTCAACTCATGGCCTATCACCGCCCCTATTGCGCCATAATTAAGAGCATCGTCTGCAGCTAGGTTAAAAAATGGAGGTTGGAGAATTGCCGCAGGAAAAACAATCTCATTCATTGAAGGATTGTAGTAGGCATTAACCGTTTGCGGATACATAAACCACTCACTGCGATCGATCGGAGTGCCCAATTTACGTAAAGCACGCTCGAATTCAAACTCCCGAGACCTCAGAACATTGCCAAGTGCATCGTCCTTAACAATTTTAAGCCCAGAATAATCTCTCCATTTGTCCGGATAGCCAATCTTCGCCACAAACTTCGACAACTTTTCTTGTGCTTGCACCTTGGTTGCATCAGTCATCCATTCTAGCGATTGGATCCCCTCCCCGAAAGAACGCCGGAGGTTCTTGACCAAATCAATCATTCGCTCCTTGGCCTCTGGCTTGAAATGTCGCTTAACATAGATTTGGCCAATCGCTTCACCTAGCATCCGCTCTACTTCGCTCACTCCTCGCTTCCATCGTGGACGCATTGCGGGAACCCCACGAAGCGTCTTCTGATAAAAATCGAAATGAGCCTCAACAAAGCCGCTCGGCAAGCGCTGAGCATAGGCCGTTAGAAGATGGGCTTTTAGGTAGTCTCTCCAAATAGAAACAGGCGTTGCGACGATAATGTCACCCAATTTCGCGAAGTAATCCGGCTGCCGCACAACCACTGCCGGAATATCATCAAGCCCCGCTCCTGCAAAAAACGCCTCCCACGAACAATCTAAGCATGCCTTCTTCAATTCAGAAGGAATAAAGTGGTTGTAGGTTTTATTCCGATCACGATTCTGAACCCGAGTCCACTGCGTCGAAGCAATTCGTGTCTCTAACTTCAAGATTTGCTCCGCTGCTGCAGCGGGTCTCTCGTGCGACGCGAGTCGAAGAATCTCTTCTAGAAAAGCGGAATACTTGCCCCTAATTCCCTTAAATTTATCATCATCTTTCAGGTAATAATCCCTATCTGGCAATCCCAATCCTGACTGCGTCAGATAAATAATGTACTCGGTGGTTTTCTTGGCATCTGGACTTACCCAGAAATACACGGGAACCCTCACCCCAAGACGCAGAAAAGACCCCATCGCTTGAATCACGTCCTGATGGGTTTGCAAAGCAGTTATGGTAGCAAGCTCTTGCGCTAAAGGAGCGATGCCTAATGCCTCAATTTTCTCTACATCCATAAAAGCGGTGTATGCGTCTCCAATCTGAACTACTGCGCCCGACTCAGGCTTATCGTTGGCTGCCGAGTCCAGAATAATTGCTTTTAGATTCTTTTGAGCGTCATCGTACAACTTTGTAAAGTGGCCATAATTAGACTTGTCCTCGGGAATTTCGAACGTATCCAACCATCGACCATTCACGAATCGATAGAGATCATCTTGAGGACGAACCGACCGATCGAAATTAGAGAGTTCCAACCCAGAGCCCAATATCGCATCCGGCTCAGTGGAAACATCAGAACGTGAAGAAGAAAAAGATGCACAGGAAAGCAAGCACACCAACATCGAACCAACCAAAAGACGCATCAGAGTAACTCCTGCTTACAAAAAGCGACTTACAACAACAAGAAAAGCAACCTTGTAAACCAGCCACGAAGCACCGACAAGCCCCCAACGCAGTCTCTAGAGAGCATCTTACCCAAGCAAGGCGCCACTTCTCTCCCCCTTCCACAGCCCACCAGTATTGGGCATGCAATACGAGCAAAGCGAATCCGAGCTGGAACAAATAGCCCCAAAGCACCCAGTTCATCTTTTGCGACACACACTCACCAAACAATTAAATCTATGCCCTTGACCAAAACGCAAATCAAAGCTTTACAACATATATCGTTCCATCTAGCCCGAAAGACGCATTAAACAATGAAATACGCCAACCACTACCTTGCAGCGACTCTCCTTCTAACTGTCGGCGCCTTGGTCGCTTGTGGAGAAGAGATCGACTCCAATCTACTTGTCATAGAGTTTAACGATAGCGCTCTTGAGCAATGCATCCGTGAAAAAATGGGCATCATGGAAGGTGGAATTCTAAGGCAAGATGCACAAACCCTCTCAAGTCTTGAATGCACCGATCTAGGCATTCAAGATATTTCAGGCCTTGAACACTTTACCAATCTGCTCGATTTGGCGCTTTTCGAAAATCAAATTGTCGATCTTTCGCCCCTCTCCACGTTGACCTCCCTCATCGGCCTCCAACTCGGAAGCAACCAGATAAACTCCGTTTCTGCCCTAGCGAATCTACAAAGCCTAAGGCGCTTGGGTTTATTTGGAAACAACCTAGTGTCCATCGCCCCACTGGAAAACCTAGCAGAACTGGAATGGTTAACCATCAATGCCAACAAGATCCTTAGTGTCGCTATATTGACCAAGCTCCCAAATCTAAAATGGGTAGCCCTTGAGAACAATCCACTGAGCGAAACAAGAACGCTAAACACTCTGCGAAACCAAGGCGCCGAAGTCTATGACGGAACCGAAGTTCCAACCTCAAAATCCTCCACCACTACTTGGGAGTCATCTTCTCCAGCAATCGCCTCCGCAGTTAACCGTTCATTGTCAATAAAGTTAAAAAAGGAGAACGAAGTCCAGTTTCAATGTGTACTTGACGGACAAATCCGCAAAGCTCATCATGATTTTGGTGGAAATATTTGGCTTGTTGACGGCCGGTTTGAATATCATCTTAACAACTCCAAGCGAATCATAGGAGAAGGAAATCCAGAGTCTTGGAGCATCTGCTCCGACTCTTATGAAGCCGAGTGTCATTTATCGCTTGGAGTCAAGTATCCGCATTCCAGAGACTTGCTACCGGGGACCGAAGCCAATGCTCAGCCCATTTGCACCGTTGCCCTGGTACAAGCACCTAAGAACAATTTATTTTCTGCCCCCAACTCGTACCCTACTCCATACAAAGACACTGAACTCATGCAATACGTCTTCGCCGCCCCCAATCAATTGGACGGGGGAACCTGCCTCTTTATGGCCAATACGGGTGCCATGGAGATATTAATGAATCAACACAGACCTAAAGAAGAATGGACCTACGAAGGCTCCTCGGACTTATCCGAGCGTTTCTTAATCAACAGCAGTAATTACGTACCAAACGACGTTCTAGACTACACTATAACCGACGCTATCTACACGTATAATTACCATCAAGGCTCGCTCCTTAACAGCTATTATCCGTTCACGGTAGGCGACAGTGGAGACGGACTATCCTGCCAAGTCAATTGGGACGACGCTCTTCCTGCAGACTGGAAAGACAATCTCGTAGAAACGCCGCCAGCAGATAGAACCGTCCTATTTATCGATCCCAATCTGACCTCTCAAAGCATTTGGAATGTGGGACTCATTGGAGATGACGTCATTGAACGCATCAAATATGAGTTGAGAAGCAAAAACGCCCCGGTGATAGTAATCTACAATCACTACTTGTATTGGCATGCATCTATTGTAGTGGGCTACGACGACCGAGCTACTATCGGCGAATGCCCGATGGTAAAAGAGTCCATTGCTTACTTCAAGCAAGAGGGGCGAACCGGAGCGGCAGAAAAGATGGAAGAACATATGGAAAACGAAGGTGGCTGTTTAAGCAAGGGCATTTTCTATGTTCGAGATTCAATCTATGACGGCGGAGCGGAAGAAATAATCTACAATTACGGCGGTATGTACAGCACCAAATACTCCAAACGAATAGTCGAACGAACCTACGATTGGGTTAAGTACTTGGGCAACCACAGCTACACCATTCACAGAAAATAGCCGAGGAAGGTGCCATGAGCTACCGAGGATTCTTAATCCCAGTCCTAGCATTTGCCACGCTCACACTCCCCCATTGTAGGGCAAGCGAGAAAACCGAATCAGCTCGAGACCACCGCGCCACCAGGGAAGCCTCCTGTACAATTCAGACACCACTCAAACCCGGTATCCCAGGAAGCCCTGGGAACCCGATAACAAGTAAAATTAACCCCAATGGCGATAGCGAGCTGTCCAGTCTCATGAGAGCAATGCTAAATGATTTAAGGCACTTAAGAGGTCTCGTGCTATCAGGTTCCTCGAATATACCCCAAATAAGTGGGCACGAACGAATCCTATGTACGTGGCCCACACAGCCGGACATTCGTGGTGAATTGTTCGGCAGCCTTTCCAAGACCTATTTGTCTGCCCTTGAGTCCTTTGAAAGCCAACAAACCCCAGATAAACATTCCTATAATGCGGTCGTCGCTGGTTGTCTTGGTTGTCACAATAGCTTTTGTCCTGGCCCAATTCACCTAATCCAAAGCCTGTGGATAGAATCAAGCGCGACAAATCCCAAGTAGGGTCGACTTTTGCCCCCAAGACCATTATAAACCTCCCCTTACGGGTGGAATCACGGAGGTCGAAACGTCCTACTTTGGCTTCTTACCCCTTTTATTGCTCTAGACCTTTTAACTCCATAAGAGAGGAAAAGAATCGTGACTTCATTTTTCAAACGAGCTGCATTGGCACTCATCATTCTACCCATCAGCGTAGCATGCCAAACCAAAACCACAGACTCAAAAACACAAGAGAAAGCGACCGCGCCCAGCACAGCGACCGCGGATAAAAAATCGGATGACAAAAAAGCTAGCGCCGATGCCAAGTCAGACAAACCGCAGACGGTATGCGAAAAATATGCATCCGCCGTATGCGAAAAAATTGGCGTCCAGACCCCCGAATGCGCCGCTCTTTCGACCGCCTCTAAGCTTCTAACAGAAGCTGCTTGTAAAGAGGCAAACAAGGGTGTTGACTATGCAGTAGCACAATTCCAAGAAAGCCGTAAAGAGTGCGATACCCTGGTGAAGAAGCTATGTGAAGACATCGGACCCAAGACCCAAACATGCGACATGGTCACCACCATGACGGCAACATTTCCCACCGAGCGCTGCAGCATGATGCTTGAGCAATACGATCAAGTAGTAGCAGACCTCAAGCGTCGCGAAGAGGCCAATAAGCCGCTGAGCGCCGAAAAACAAAAGGCTCTCACCGCAGGAAACGCCCCTAGTTTCGGTTCCAAAAAAGCCAAAGTAACTCTGGTTGAATTCTCTGATTTCGAGTGCCCCTACTGTTCCAAGGCGGCAGACACTGTTAACCAAATCAAGAAGAAATACGCTGACAAAGTCCACTTCATTTTTCGTCAATTTCCCCTTAGCTTTCACAAAAATGCGCAAGTTGCAGCTGAAGCCTCTTTGGCAGCGAACGCACAAGGTAAATTCTGGCAATACCACGATCTCTTATTTGAGAATCAACAAAAGCTAGACCGCAAATCCTTGGACGAATACGCAAAGAAAATAGGCTTGAACATGAAGAAATTCAAGAAAGCCTTAGATAATAAAACCTTTGAAGCAACCGTCAAAAGCGACCTCAAATTGGGCGAGCTGGCTGCTGTTTCTGGTACACCGTCCCTATTTATCAACGGTGAGCGGGTCCAAAACCCCACAGACTTCAATGCAATTGACAAGTTGATCACAGAAAAACTCGCCAATTAATCCCATACCAAACATTCGGGTGAAGTAGGAAAACTAGCCTACTTCACCCGTCACTCTTCAAGCTCCCCATCCTCAATATTGTCTATCTAATTCTAGGGATTGCCTCGAAAACTGACGATTCCAGCCGCACTCAACTCGAGAGAGGCAAACTCCCAAACAACGATATCTTATAACGTAGAAAATCCGAAGTTCCCGCCAGATCTCGAAAAAAACGGCTACTCTAAAACCAAATGATTCGGAACAAAATTGTGCCTATAGCGGGCTGCCGCAAATGTTTTACCAGCCTTGAACCTCAAGCCACCCGCGTGACATGTAGTCTACCAATAAAAACACGAGCATAATTACCAGCCAAAACACACCCCCTACCACAAACAAACCAATAAGCCGCTCACTGTATTTTACGTGCATGAAATAGAGGACAACCAAAGTCGCCTTAAGGCCCGCAACTCCGAGAGCTACGAATAAATTGAAAGGCCCCAAGTCGATGTAGGCAACCCCAACCGTAACTCCAGTTAAAAGAATGAGCAGAGCAAAGATACCCCAATAAATCTTAAGTGGAATGACATGTGAACTCATTAGTGACGCCCCAAAAGATAAAGAAGTGGGAAAAGAAAAATCCAGACGAGATCAACGAAGTGCCAATAAAGCCCCATCATTTCAATCGGAGCAAAATGATCTTTAAGATAACTTCCTCGCATCGCTTTCCAGATTAAATAAACTAAAACCCCACCGCCTATAATCATATGAAAGGCATGGCAGCCCGTCATAAGAAAATAGAAATTAAAAAACATTTCGAGCTTTTCTGGTTCACCGGCCGGGGTTTGAAAACCGGTTCCCGGAACCAGGTGGTGGTGATATTTATCAGCGTACTCCACAACTTTGACGCCCAAAAAGACAGCGCCCAACACTAAAGTCAAAACTAGATTTGTCACAAGCCACTTTTGCTGTCCCAGCTGGGCACATCGAACAGCCAACGCCATGGTCAAACTACTCGCCAAAAGAACCGCAGTATTGGCCGCTCCGATCTGAACATTTAAATGATGACTGCCAACATCCCAGGCATCGGGGTACATCATCCGATATATTGTGTAGCCCGCAAAGAGCGCCCCAAAAAACATGATCTCCTGCACCAAAAATGCCCACATACCAAGAGAGTGAGCTTGATGTTGCTGGTCCAAATCTTCAAAATGGTGAGCCAATGCCGAATTAGCGTGCTTCTGCAAGATGCACCTCCTCACTCTTCCCGTAGGCATAAGCCTCTTCTGTTACGACAGGAATCTCGTGGAAATTATGCTGAGGTGGAGGCGAGGAAGTCTCCCATTCCAACCCTTTTGCTTTCCATGGATTAGAGCCGGCGTTCTTCCCGTACTTAAGCGACCATAAAAAATAAATAAGAGGTATCAAATACCCCAAACCCAATACGGAGGCACCAGCCGTCGACATTACATTGAGCACCTGAAACTCTTCAGGGTAGACGTGATACCGTCTGGGCATCCCCAAATAACCGAGGATGAATTGCGGAAAAAAGGTTAAATTAAAACCAACGAAGATTATCACCGACGCTATTCGAGCCCAGATCTCGGGATACATCTTCCCCGTCATTTTCGGCCACCAAAAATGCAAGCCCCCCAGATAGGCCATAATAACGCCACCAACCATAACGTAGTGAAAATGTGCCACCACGAAATAGGTGTCGTGAACATGCATATCCAATCCTAAGGTCCCCAAGAAAATCCCGGTTAAGCCTCCAATGGTAAACAAGCCTATGAACCCCATCACGTAGAGCATAGGCGTATCGTAGGAGATTGACCCTTTGTAGAGCGTTGCCGTCCAATTAAAAACCTTGATTGCCGAGGGAATTGCTACCAAGAACGTGAGCAATGAAAATACCATAGAGGCATACACTGATTGTCCGCTCATGAACATATGGTGCCCCCAAACCAAAAATCCTAAGAATGCAATTCCAATGCTTGAAAAAGCAATAAAGTCGTAACCAAAAACCCTCTTCCGGCTGAAGCACGAAATGACTTCACTAATAATGCCCATAGATGGCAAAATCATGATGTACACCGCCGGATGGGAATAAAACCAAAACAGATGTTGAAACAAAACAGGATCGCCACCCAGATTCGGGTCGAAAATCCCAACGTGGAATATCCGTTCGATAAAGACCAAAACCAAGGTCATTGCCAAAACAGGCGTCGCAAGAACCATGATGAGGCTCGTTGCGTATTGTGCCCAAACAAATAGCGGTAGCCTAAACCAGGTGAGCCCCGGTGCACGCATCTTATGGACCGTCGCGATAAAATTTAGGCCGGTGAGGATAGACGAAAAGCCTGTAATGAAGGCTCCAACCAGTGTAATTGCCACATTCGTGTTAGAATAGGTCGTACTGTAGGGTGTATAGAATGTCCAACCGGTATCTACTCCCCCAAAAACAACCGCTACACTGGCCGTAATGCCCCCAGCCATAAACACGTACCAACTCGCCAAATTCAAACGCGGAAACGCAACATCCTTCGCTCCCACCATCAATGGGAGAAAGAAATTACCCAAAACCGCCGGAACCGCCGGAATAAGAAAAAAGAAAATCATCACCAAACCATGCATGGTGAATACTTTATTGTAGTTCTCTGCTTGGAGAAGATCTCCTCCCGGGGTAAGCAGCTCCAAGCGCAAAAGCATTGCAAAGAGTCCACCCAATAGAAAAAAACCAGTCACCGAAAGCAAATACATAATCCCGATTCGCTTGTGGTCAACCGTCAAAAGCCACGACCGCAACGAATAAGAAGCGTTCAAGTAATTCTTATTGCTCATTCGTTTGCTCCACATGCTCTAGGTTTTCAAGCGACTTGATATACGCCACTAACTTAAGGATACCTGTTTCATCAAGCAGCCCCTCATAGGTTGGCATTACCGGGTCGTAACCGTTAACAATTTTATTCATAGGCTTCAGCAAAGACTCCCGAATATAGTCGTTATCTGCAATAACGGTTCTACCTCCCTCCAGGCTTCGCTCCTTTCCGTAGACACCATTTAAACTGGGTCCCCGAGCGTTTGTCGATTGTTGGTGACAGCTCTCACAACCCATATCCGTAAAAAGACGTTTACCTGCTTGGGCTACCGACTCTCCAGCAACTCCTCCACTTAGCCAGGCTTCATATTCGTGCGGCTTCATCACGTAAACATAACCAATCATTTCCGAGTGCTTGGTCCCACAATACTCCGCGCAGAAGAGATGGTATTTTCCTTCTTTCGTAGCCTCAAACCACAGCGAGGTGTAACGCCCAGGCACAACATCCTTCTTCGTTCGAAAGGCCGGAATGAAGAAATTATGAATTACATCTTCGGAAGTCATCGTTAACTTCACGGGCCGCCCTAGAGGTATATGGAGTTCATTAATTTCCCGAGTTCCGTCTGGGTGTTGAACTTTCCACATCCACTGTTTCCCTGTAACCAAGATTTCCAGCGTATCCTCAGCAACGGGAGGCCTCGATGCCTCAAAAAACACCTTAACCCCCCACCCAAAGATAACGAGGCAGATAATCAAGGGGATAATTGTCCATGCTAATTCAAGTTTTAGGGAGCCATCTATTTGCTCGGGAACTTCGGAATCATCTCGTCGACGATACCTGATCGCAAAATAGAACATCGCCAAAAATATAAGCCCCCCAAAAACAATCGCAATTCCGATCAAGAAAAAATAGAGGGCATCTACTTCACTCGCAATCGTCGATGCCTGCGTCGGCAATAATTGAAACTCAGGAGACATTATCGTTCACCAATTCCCGTCTTTACAAACTCAACAGAACCGCCATCTCTTAAAGCAGCCTTTCGCCTTTTTCTTTCGTTCCGGAGCATTACTAAAAGGTAGCCAATCAAAAGAAAAACAGTCAGCAATCCGGCCAACCGAAGCACATTCATAATCAATAGGCCGTATTTTCCCTCTTCAGGGTTGTATTGGAAGCAATAAAGCAGCAGCCGGTCTACAGGGCTACCCAACTTATTATTAGAAGCCTCAATCAATGCTAAACGCATGTCTCGAGGTACAAATTCAATCCCAAAAAGATAGCGAGAAACCACACCTTTCGGCGTAAGAAAAATCGTTCCTGCCGCATGTGCATACTGCTTTCGTTCCTCGTCCCACATGTAGCTAAACCCGACAGCGTCAGCCACGGCATCAATGGACTCTTTAGTCCCTGTAAGAAAATGCCAACCTTGATCAGCTTTCTCCCTGCCGTACTTCTTGAGATAATAACCTTTCTTCTCTCGAGCCAACGTTGGATTCTCCCGAGGATCAATACTAATGGTCACAACATCGAAATCCTCATAAACCTTTAAGTCCATCACGCGAAGCGCCTTGAGGACACCATTTAGCACCAATGTGCACAACATTGGGCATTCGTAATACACTAAATTGAGAAGAATCGGTTTATCACTGGCCAGCTTCGCTAAGGTCGTTTCTTCACCATTGTCTCTAACAAACGAAACATCCATGGGAACAGAATTTCCAATTCGCTGCTGGAAATCGAGCTCTGCCAGAATCTCCTTCTGCTTGAGCTTGTTTCCATAGCCAAGCGCTGGCACTAGCAAAAGGCCGAACAAAACCGACGCTGCTCTCAAAGAAGTGGTCATTCACCTACCTCCTTCAAGTTCGTTGGACCTCTTTTGTCTGAAATTCTGGTTTCTTCCGGCTCGGCCTCTGTAGGGAGACCTTGGCCCGCCAATATATCAATCGCCCGTGCAATTGGGATTCGAGCTATCCCCTCTTCTTTGTCCACCCAATGATAACGCTCTAGAAAAAGGTTTTCGCGTTCTCGCAAAAGAGCAATGTCTTCATTGGGGTTCGTTTGCAATCGGGGATGCGGCGGGAGAACTCGCTCCACAATCAAGGGCGATAAAGCCTCGTCTTTCTCTGCGACCTTATCTTCCAACAAATCAAACATCCAAATACAAATAACGATTGATACCGCACAAATCGCCCCCAGGATAAGTCCCCCTATAAGAGCCGGGTTGGTATCTAGATTGTCCGGTTCGTAACCCAAATGCTTAGCCATGACGTAGAGCCTCCTCTAAGAGCGGGTCATTCTTCGGAAGCAAGGGCTGAGCTTTCAAAAAGTAACAAAAAGCCGCCAGCCAAAGGCCACCAATACCAATAGGTAATGTAATATCGAGCCAATGAAGCGACACGCCGTGGTGCTCCCCTGGCCCACCATGTGAAAAGGATGGGGTAATCAACCAATGTAATTCTACGAGCCTAATCACGAGTATTAAAGAGGCAAGCCGTAAGAGCCTTCGACTATTCTGCTTACTGCGCCGATGCAGAAGAATCATAAAAGGTAAGACAAAATGGAATATCACGAGGCTCCATACAACATACTCCCAGCCATGAGACGTCCTGGACAGATACCACGTAATTTCTTCCGGTAGATTGCCCGACCAAACAATCAAGAAATGCGACAAGGACATATATCCCCAAAGCATCACAAAAGCGAACATCATATTGCCCAGATCCCAAAATCGCTCCATCTTAACAACATTCTGCAGTTCGGGCTCATCTCTTACATAGTTCAAAACAACCAAGCCAAATGCGAACGTCATCAGTCCCTGGCCAACAATAAAAATGAGCCCATATCCGGTTGAATACCAGTGAGGATCTAGAGACATTATCCAATCGATCGAGGCAAAACTCATCGTCAGTGCATAGCCGACCAAACCCGGTCCGCTTGCCAATCTCATTTTTTCGGCCAGCCGGCTCGTTGGTTGCTCATCGTTCTTAGTGGACCACTTATTTAAAAAATAACACATCAAAATCCAAACGATGAAATAGAATACCGTTCGACCAACAAAAAAGGGAACGTTCAGAAAAGGAACCTTGTGCTCAATGAAATGATCCGTACGCACCATCTCTGGGTCAGACCAGATATACAATTCCTGAATACCCATTAAAATTGGAACGAATAAAATCGCCAAAAGGGGCATCGTTTTGGTTGAAGCTTCCAAGATCCGTTGAATCACAAAACCCCAACGCCCCTTCGTAAGATGATGAATCATTAAAATCGCGAGCGATCCCACTCCTATTCCAAACCAGAACATATAAGCGACTAAATAGGATTGGAGGAACTGAGCTCGATGGCCTACCAATGTAGTAAGTGAAATGCCGCTGGCAACAATACCCACTATCAAAAACAAACGCTGTAATTTCTGCAGTTTCTTTATGAAATCGAGAGTCATCGTGTACCCTCCAACTTTTCTTTGTCAGATGCACTAAGAACATCAATCGACGCACGCTGACTCAATTGAAGAGCCCTGATATAAGCGACAATCTTCCATCTATCTTCCACAGGAATCCGCTCTTTATAGGAATACATACTCCCGAAGCCGTTCGTTATTACATCGTATAAATACCCAGGAAGTGCGTCTCGAATCCGATCTGAATGCAACGATGGTGGCTGCTTAAAGCCACGCTGAACTATCATTCCCCGGCCATTCCCGGCTCGGTCATGACAGGGGGAACAAAAAATATCATAACGTTCGCGGCCACGCTCAAGAGCACCTTTATCAATTTCAAGAGGAAAATAGGATATAAATTCTCCTTTTTCCTTCCCGAGATACAAAGGTTCGTTGTCTTGCAACTCACCACGAGCAACCGTTCCCTCCGGACTAAACCGCGAGGCTATACCATCTTGAAAAAAATCACTGGCCTCGTATGGCTGATATTTCGGTTGGTCGTGCATGTCCTGACGACAACCTACAATCCAGACCCCTAAACTGAGGACGACTATATACCGTTTACTTAGCAACTTCACTTACCTTTTCGGGTTTCAACGAATGGAGAAATTCTTCAGTCGTAACCTCATCAAATAGTGGATCTTCAGATTCAATACACAAAAAGAAGTGGTTCCTAGATGCCAACTCAAAATCAGGTGCGTTGAAAATAGGATTGTAAGGCTTGGGCAAGCCGTTCAACCCAAGCATTCCAAACACAGCTGCAAATCCGGCAAAAAGGATTGTGCATTCAAATGTAACCGGAATAAAAGACGGCCAGCTAAAATGCGGACGTCCACCGACGTTTAATGGGTAATCGATAACGTGCACATAATACTGTAAGAAAAATCCCAAAACACAGCCCAAGATACCACCAATCAAAACAATCCAAGGTAGTTTCTTCGGATGAAAACCAATCGCTTCACCAAGATGGTGCACCGGTATTGGAGTATACGCATCAATCTTACGGTAGCCCGAAGCATAGGTTTTTTTCGCCGCACTCAAAAGGTCCTCAGGATTACTAAAAACGGCAACCAATCCATGTAACTCTGACCGTTGCATCATCTTTGCTCCTCACTCACTGAACCAGCCTCTGCTTTAGGCTCATCCGAAACCATTGTTCGGACTTCAGCAATCGAAATCATGGGCAGCACTCTCATGAAAAGAAAGAGTAAGCACAAAAACAAGCCCATGCTTCCTATAAACAAAGCCCAGTCCCATTCGGTTCCGGAATACATTCCCCAAGCTGCGGGCAAGAAGTCACGGTGCAAACTTGTCACCACAATAACAAAGCGCTCTAGCCACATGCCGACGCCTACCACCAATGTGATACACCACAATAACTTGGTATTGGTCCGTACCTTATGACTCCACAACATTTGTGGCACTATAAGATTACAGAAGATAAGTGCCCAAAAGTGCCACTTATAAGGACCAGTCATCCTGTTGAGAATCATATACTCCTCAAAAGGGTTTCCACTGTACCAAGCCGTAAACGCCTCTATAACATATCCATAGGAGACGAATAAACTCGTCGCCAAAGTGACTCGCGCCATCAAATCGATGTGACGAATGGTGATCAAATCTCGTAAATTATAAATCGCACGGATAGGGATGGTTAATGTCAAAACCATAGCGAAACCAGCGTAAATAGCACCGGCAACAAAATACGGAGGAAAAATAGTCGCGTGCCAACCAGGAATCTGGCCCACCGCAAAATCGAAACTAACGATTGTATGAACCGAAACCACCAAAGGAGCCGCTAAACCTGCCAACAATAAATAAGCAGTCTCATATCGCTCCCAATGCCTTGCGGATCCAGTCCAACCAAGGGCCGCTACTGCGTAGGCAATCTTCTTCCATCCCTTGGACGCCCGGTCTCGTAAGGTAGCTAAATCAGGAATGAGTCCCACGTACCAAAACAAAAGCGACACAAGAGCGTAGGTGGAGATTGCAAAAACGTCCCACATCAAGGGGCTTCTGAACTGTGGCCACATTCCCATGGTGTTGGGATAGGGAAAAAGCCAATAAGCCACCCAAGGACGACCCACGTGCAAAACAGGAAACATTCCCGCGCACGCGACAGCAAAGAGCGTCATCGCTTCAGCGAATCTATTGATGGAGGTTCGCCAATCTTGCCGAAGCAACAACAAAATAGCAGAAATGAGGGTTCCCGCGTGGCCGATACCAATCCACCACACCAGATTAATAATAGCAAAGCCCCAACCAACGGGATTATTCAACCCCCATATACCAACGCCCCGCAGCAATAGATTTCCTACTGCCCACAAAAAGAGCATCAAAAGGCCGAAAGCAACCCCAAAACCAAAAAACCACCACCGAGCTGTTTTACCCGTCAATACAATGCTACTGATTTTATCCGTAACAGTAGCATAGGTATGCTCAGGCGCGATAATATGTCGGTGGGCCAGTTCTTTGCGTGATTTCTCTTTGACCATGACCCTACACC
>CAXGXL010000011.1:0-17011 GCA_964013555.1 uncultured bacterium | reverse complement strand
CTGCATGGGGGGCGATTTGCTCGGCAACAAAGCTACCTATCATGTTGAGCACTTCTGAATAAAACTCTTTGGCTTGCTCTACGTTGTTGAACCCGTCTTTCGATTTGAAATCCCGCTCTGCCGCAGCCACAATGGGCTCCCAATCAATTCCCTTTTCGACATAAAATTTCATGTCTAAATTGTCGTCATAAAAATTCGCCATAGGATGGTAACCTTTCTACTTTAAGAGACCGACTCTTCGTTTTCTGGTCTGCTCTGAGAAGAACGCTTTACGAAAAGGCTCGCCTGCGCGATACGCATCATTTCATCAACATAACGTTCTAATTCTGTTTCGCCTCTACCGGTTGAAGTCCCTTGTTCAAGCACCACACTCATCGTGCTAAACGTAGCTAAACCCGACAAAATAATCGTGAGGATGTGAAGAATATACGCCTCTGGATCCAACCCAGGATCGACAGAACCCAGTTCTTGTCCATCCTGAATATAGTTACGAAGCGCAGACGACCAAACTTGCGAATGAAGCATCATCACCCGACGCATTTCTTCCGGTCGATCTAAAACCTCCCTCAAGAGCAAACGAGCTCGATCGGGATTCTCGGCAAAAAACTCGACAACGGTGCGCATTACTGCCTCAAAGCGGCCCCGACTATTGGTCGCAGCCAGCATCACCTTGGGTAAAACGTCATTCCAGCGAGCCACTAACTGCTCAATCAAGCACTCGTGTAAATTCTCTTTGCTAGGAAAATGGTAAAGCAACGACTGCTTACGAATACCAACCGCATCGGCAATTGCTTGAATTGAGGTTGCCTCATACCCCTTTGAGGCAACAAGGTGCATTGCTTCGGCGAGAATCCTCTCACGAACCGAGGGTTCTTCTTGCTTCTTATTTGTCTTCGCCATTCGCCCTTCCCTAGTCCATTCGGCAGGCATCTGCCTACCATGCGGTAGGCAAAAAGCCAAACAAAAACGTCTTGCGAAAGAAATTTGCGAAGAAGAAAGCAAAAAACTAACTATATTAGTATGTTAATAACGAATTACCGCTGAGGCTCCGGCGCAAAGCTAGCCCTGAAAACCCGCTCCAAGCACTTTACGGCCAGGAACTGAGCAGGTATTGAGCACCCCTGTATAAGTGTGCGCCCAAAATACTCAGGTAAACTATGGTTTTTCTTTAACTTCAGATAGCGCTATGGCGACTCTGAGGAGAAAAACGTAGCTAAAACCCCTAGCTTGAGAATTGAGAACAAGGCGCAGCACAGGGAAATTCTGGAAATGGTCGTGCTCTCGGTGGGTGGCACCCCGATGGGCAACCGACTTAACCTCAAGATCTCGACAGTTTATGTTGAGAGGTTTAACGAGTTGAAATAATGCAAACTGATATTCGGTATGATTGGAGTCTCCAAGAAGTAGAGGACATCTACAACCGACCCCTATTGGATTTGGTATTTGAAGCTGCTTCAATTCACCGGCGCTATCACGATCCCCAAGACATTCAGAAATGCACTTTAGTCTCCATTAAGACCGGGGCATGTCCCGAAGATTGCAAATATTGCTCCCAAAGTAGCCGCTACAATACGGAACTAGAGCGTGAACCATTGATCGAAATTGAGAGCGTGCTCCAATCCGCAAAAGCCGCTAAAGCCAAAGGTGCTAGCCGAGTCTGCATGGGAGCAGCATGGCGAAGTGCAAAAAAGGGAAAAGACTTTGAAACAGTGTTGGAAATGGTACGCCAAGTCAGCGCTGAGGGACTCGAAACCTGCGTCACCCTAGGCATGCTCAACGAAAAGCAAGCGGTAGCGCTCAAAGAGGCAGGACTTGTTACCTACAATCACAATCTTGACACCTCTCGGGAGAATTATGCCAACATCATCACCACACGCACCTACGAAGATCGACTCGAAACCCTCAAGCATGTGCGCAACGCAGGCTTACGAGTGTGTTGCGGAGGAATTATTGGAATGGGAGAATCCCAAACTGACCGATGTTCGCTGCTTCAAACTCTCGCATCGTTCGACCCACACCCTGAGTCGCTACCCATAAATCGCCTAGTTCCCATCGCAGGAACGCCTCTAGGGGATATGCCTCCCGTAGACGATTTCGATTTAATAAGAACCATTGCCACCGCCCGAATCTTGGTTCCCAAATCGCGCGTTCGCCTATCGGCAGGAAGGAAGTCCCTTTCAAAAGAGACGCAAGCTCTCTGCTTTCTGGCGGGAGCGAACTCCATTTTTTACGGCGATTCTCTTTTGACCACCCCAAACAACGAGCCTGACGCAGATACTCTCTTGTTTCAAAGCCTTGGCATCGATAGCGAAGCCACCCATGCCCCACAAATCTAACTTTATCGAAAATATTGAAAAGGACTTAGCGCTTCGCGAAAAGAAAGGCCTTCTGCGCTCGCTTGAGGGTACTTCGGGAGTCGACTTTACCTCCAATGACTACTTGAACTATCGCCAATCTGCTGACCTCAAACAAGCTGCGCAAAATGCAATTCACACCTTTGGTGTAGGCTCCGGCGCATCCCGCTTGTTAAGAGGCAACCATTGCTTCATTGAAGAAGCCGAAGCCTATTTGGCTGATTTCTCTAAAAGAGAAGCTGCTCTGCTTTTTTCATCGGGATTCGCAGCTAACATAGGGATAATTAAGGCCTTAACCGGACCTGGAGACTTGATACTCTCAGACGAGCTCAATCATGCAAGCCTTATTGATGGCATCAAGCTCTCTAGTGCATCCAAGAAGGTTTTCCGACATCAAGACTTCAAGCACCTCAGCCACATTCTCGAATCCGAAGACTACGAGCGAGCCTTCATTGTGACCGAAAGCGTGTTCTCAATGGATGGAGATCTCACAGATCTTCAAATGCTAGCTGCAATTGCCAAATCCTACAACGCCCAGTTGATTGTGGACGAAGCCCACGCCACCGGGATCTACGGGGCCAACGGTTCTGGAAGAGTCGAAGAATTGGGACTTACCCAAGAAGTGCTTTGCACAATGCACACCGGCGGCAAAGCCCTTGGGGTTGGCGGCGCCTGGATTGCATCCGACGCCCCCATTATATCACACATGATAAATCATGCCCGCTCCTTCGTTTTTTCGACCGCCCCCGTACCTGCACTGGTCGCAGGCCTCCATGCTGCCGCCCAAAAGCGACGAGCAGATACTTCCTCCCCGGCAAAAGTACTTCAATTGGCAGCCAACTTGCGAAGCGGTTTGCAGCAAGCTGGTTTCAATACCCTAGAAAGTAAATCGCAAATCGTCCCAGTTTTATTAGGCACAACTCAAGCCGTTCTTTCTATGGCAAGCGCTCTGCAAAAAGATGGATTAGATGTTCGCGCGATTCGGCCTCCGACGGTTCCCAATAACACCGCCAGACTTAGAATTGCCCTGCGAAGCAACCTTGATATTTTACACGTAGAACACTTAATAAACCGCCTGAAACACCATGCAGAAAGGCTCTGCCAATGAATGGTCTATTCGTGGTAGGCACCGACACCGACGTAGGAAAAACTGTCGTCTCGTCGATCTTAATGGCCGCGGCCCCCCAACACACCCGCTACTGGAAACCATTTCAAACCGGCTATCCCGCTGATTGCGATACGCGCACGGTACAAAACCTCGCCAATCTAAATGAGCACCGAGTTCTAAACGACGGGCTACGGCTTCAATTGCCAGCCTCGCCGCACCATGCAGCATACGTGGAAAACTCAACCGTTTCGCTAACGCCTCTATTCGAATTGCTCGAACGCGAAAAATCCCCCAAAACAACCTGGGTTGTTGAGGGGGTAGGAGGGCTTATGGTCCCTCTCAATGACCAGACCTGCTTGCCGACGTTTATTCATGCATTGGAGCTTCCATGTGTGGTCGTCGCATCAACGAAACTGGGCACCATCAACCATACGCTCCTTACGGTCGCCCAATTAGAAACGCTAAAGATCCCCACACTTGGTATTCTTATGGTCGGTGAAGAAGATCCTTCGGCAACATCAGGCATTCAACAACACTCACCGATTCCAATCTTGGGGCACCTACCCCATCTTGCCACACTAAGCCCAAAATCGATTGCAACATGCGTCCCACTTATTCATGAAATAAACCCCATCATGAAAAACTTAAATGGAGATATGAGATGAAGTCTCTGTTGGAAAAGGACAGTCTCTATGTCTGGCATCCATTTACACAAGCCGCTACCGCTCCAAAACCTCTCGAAGTCGTAAGTGCTGATGGTCCCTATCTGCAACTAGCGGATGGTCGTCGTATTCTCGATGTTATTTCAAGTTGGTGGACGAATCTTCACGGACACAGCCACCCTAAAATAGCCAAGGCTATTGGAGCACAAGCCGCACAATTAGATCATGTGATCTTTGCTGGATGCACTCACCCTCTGGCCGTGGAACTAGCCCAGAAAATTATTGAAATCGCTCCTCAAGGTCTAAGTCGAGTTTTTTACTCGGATAATGGCTCTACCTCCGTGGAGGTTGGGCTCAAAATGGCTTTTCAATATTGGCAAAATAAGAACCGACCCCACAAAAAAGAGTTCGTATCCTTGGAGCACGCCTATCACGGCGACACCATCGGAGCCATGAGTGTAGGAGACCCCAACGAATTTGTCGCTCCCTTTAGGCCACTACTCTTCGATGTGCATCATGTCCCAACACCAGACGCACTCCACACAGAAGAAGCCTGCATCCAAAAACTTGCCTCACTGCTAGAGCATCGCGCCTCCCATATTGCCGCAATGATAGTCGAACCGATGGTTCAAGGTGCCGGTGGCATGAGAATCCAGTCACCCCGATTCTTGAAGTCCGTAGCTGAGCTTTGTCGAAAACACAACGTGCTCTTGATTGCTGACGAAGTTATGACCGGTTTCGGAAGAACCGGAACCATGTTCGCTTGCGAGCACGCTGCCATATCTCCTGACATTCTTTGTATTGCCAAAGGGCTAACCGGAGGGGTGATTCCCTTAGCTGCAACTATCGCCACCGAGGAGCTTTACGATGCATTTTGGAGTGAAGATGTACACCGCGCCTTTCTCCATGGGCATAGCTTTACGGCAAACCCCATAACCTGCGCGGCGGCCCTAGCTAGCTTAGAGTTACTTGAAGAAAACGATGTTCTCTCTCAGGTCAAAGCTATCGCCGCAGTCTACGAGGAACGACTGCCCCCGTTGAAACAAAGCCCCAAGGTTTTGGACGTGCGGTGGTTGGGCTCTATTGGAGTGGTTGAATTAAAACCAGAGAGTGGCCAAGCAGGATACTACGACACCGTTGGAGCATCACTCAAAGCTAAATTTCTCAACGAAGACATTCTAATGCGGCCATTGGGCAATGTAATTTATGCCCTTCCCCCCTACGTAACACCGCTAAAAGAGCTCCATCGCTTCTTTGATATTCTAGAGCAAGAGCTTCGTTAGCGCTACGGGATAGGAATCGAGCTTACAACCCAACCAACAGCTCCAGAGGCCTCCTGAACAACAATGCCCAAATCGAAATCAATATAAGAAAACACCAAAGGAACGCACATAGCAGAGCTCAAAGAACTAAATAAAAAGAGTCCAAGTATCCCTTTGTTAAAATTGGCATTGCATTCACGATCAGAGACTACAATTCCAATAGCCAAAGCAATCATCACCAAAACCAGTAGCACACCAACGCGTGAACTCGTCATATCGCTAAAAATAGAACCGTTGTTGTAACCATCCACCATCGTCCGAACCATAATTAAGACGCCCAAAACACCAGCAATAGTGGCAAGAGATAAAACCGGCTTTCGGATCAATTTAATAGCATTCTGCATTGAATTCGCTCCTCGTTATTTGCTGAACAATGCTCCATATCCATGAATGAACCTATGGGGCCACTTTTTAGCAAGTCCTTGAAAACCTTCTTAAAACTTTAGTCTAGGATCTCATTGGGCTTTTCTCGCTGGTATTAATTGAGGAGTCCAATAATTGTACGCTAGTGATCGTTGGTAGGACCTTGTACAATATTTTGGTATTGACGGAATATTTCATTGGTATTACCAAAATAACTCTATATGGGAGTCAAATATGTCTAGCTTGCCTCGGAGCGAATTAATAGCTCCTCCTCACCAAGCGCGTGAAAACAAACCAAAAATTAAAAAGAAGCGTGCTTCGGACAATGTTGCTGACCGACTTCGGTCTGAAATTATCAGTGGACGCCTACCCGTAGGAAGTCGCCTCTTGCCAGAACGTAAATTGGCAGAAGTCTTGGGGGTTTCACGGGTTACGGTTCGCTCCGCAATTGCAACCCTGCAATCAGAACAATTGCTTGATGTACTTCGCGGATCAGGAATTACGGTTCTCGACTTTCGGCGTAGTTCGAGTATCGATATCTACGAATGGCTTATGGTCGGTGAGCTGCAAGACAAAGAGCAGCAATACAATATTTTTAATCAGGTTGTAGAAGTCCGACGGAACATAGCCATACAAACGCTCTTCCAAGCGGTCGGCAAAGTCACTGACGAATTTCGAGTCGAACTGCGTCGTCTCATTGAAAAGCAGCGCAAACTTATTGGAGATCCAGAAGCTTATTTCTTTGGAGACCTCGAACTCACCCAGGCCATTGCCCGACAAGCTGACAATATTTTCGTAGAATTGCTTCACAACAGCTTAAAGCGCGCCATGCTAGCTCGCATGGAGCTAGTTCTCGCATTCATGGGAAATCCAGAAGACCACTTTGATGGCTATAGCATTATTATGGGGCTTTTTGATCAAGGACCCGAAATTGCCAATAACCTGGAAATTCAACAGCAAGCAACTCAACTCATTGGTGCTTTTGAGGCCCAAGGACTGCTTCGCGTCCGCAAGTTGATAGAAGAATTGAATTTGAACCAAACCGACTCTGCCCCACCAGGGCTGTTTCAGAAAGGACAGTAAGCGTGAGCAAATGGCTCGTCCGTAAAACGCTAGAATCGATTTTTCCCTCGTCGGATGGGCTCTCCGGTATTGAACGGACCGATCTAGAGGCTTTTTTGGAGCAGTTTCATAAAGAAGCGCCACCGGTGATGCGAGCGGCCATTGTAGCATGTGCTGCCGCCTACAATGTGTCGACTCCAGTAACCGTTGGGCTACCCATTCCCGCAACGCTTCTGCCCAAAAGGCTGCTCGACCTTCATGCCCAGCGTGCAGCATACAGTCGAATCTACCTGCTACGACAAGTAGTTCTTCTTCTCAAAACGGTCGGTGGAATGTGTTGGGGAGCTGACCCTGAGGTTCGAGCGCAATTGGGGCTCGATCCCTATAGCCCAGATCCTGGAACATGGAGACACTCGTGACCCACATCGCTTTCCAACCCAAAGGACCCCGATTGGAACTTGATACCGACTACGTAGTCGTAGGCTCAGGTGCAGGCGGCGCCGCAGTCGCTGTGCAATTGGCACGCGGCGGGGCCACAGTTGCCGTCGTTGAAGCAGGCCCCTGGCGAAATCCTGAAGACTACCCCACAAGCATGTACGGTGCTTTGCGAGATCAGTTCGACAATTGGGGAATGAGCGTCGCTCGTGGAAAAGCAATTTGGCCGGTGATTCAAGCCAGACTCGTAGGTGGCACCACCGTAATCAATTCAGCTATCGTGGTGAGAACTCCTGGGGATATTTTTGAAGAGTGGAAAACCAATCATGGAGTCGGCGGCGAGGAAATGGCCAAAGCGGTCTGGGAATACCAGGACCAAATTGAAAATGAGCTGCACGTGGTTAAAGTGCCCACCAAGTCCCGCGGAAATTCCAATCGGCTCGCAGCTCTCGCCTCGAAACGATTGAATTTTAAATCTCACGTTATATCAAGAAACGTGAAAGCTTGTAGCGGATCGGGGCAATGCCTCCAAGGGTGCAAAGACGACAAAAAGCAAAGCACCAACGTTACCTATATCCCTGAAACTATCCGATTAGGCGGCACAATCCTATCATGCGCCCCGGTCCAAAAAGTCACTTTCCAGGGTCGAACCGCAACTGGAGTCCAAGGGCATTTTGTTCATCCCCACACTCGAGCGAAAGGCGCGAAATTCTTTGTTCGAGCAAGAAAAGCCGTAATCGTCGCTGCATCAGCGACCCATAGTCCAGCACTCCTTGAACGTTCCGGGGTCAAATCAAAAGCCTTGGGTAAGTATTTTAGAGCGCATCCCGGTAGCGGTATTGTGGGATGCTATCGAGATAAAGTCGACATGTCGACTGGAGCAACCCAAGGTTGGGCGAGCACCGCGTTTCGCACAAACCCGGGCTATAAATTAGAGACACTGAGTCTTCCCCTAGAGTTAGTTGCTGGCCGAATTTCTGGGGCAGGAACTCAATTGACGCAACGGCTAAACGAATACGGACACATGGCTATGTGGATCGCTGCGGTCAGAGCAGAAACAACAGGAACGGTACATAACGGCTTAGGCAACTTACCTGTCGTCAAATACGCCATGAACCACCCTGACATGCATCGGCTTCGAGACGGAGCTTATCAAGTCGCTCAAATGCATTTTGCTGCGGGAGCCCAAGCAGTCATCCCGGGAATCATCGGCTTGCCGTTTAAAATTCGAGCCGATCAAGTCAACTTGGTTCGTGACGCCCCACTTGACCCGCAGAGATGGACAGGCATTCTATCGCACCTATTTGGTGGCTGCGTCATGGGGTCGAACCCAGAAACCTCCGTCGTAAATGAAAAAGGAAAAGTCCATCACTACGACCGGCTCTATGTCGCCGATGCAGCCGCCTTGCCCACGACCTTAGGAGTCAATCCCCAACACACCATCATGGGCCTCGCAAAATACCGAGCTGACCAATTACTTGACCTAGCCGCGTAGCCAGAGCCCGATCTGATCGGGGCTAAACCTCCGCTAAATCAGCCATTATTTCGGATGATTTTTTACTAACTCCTTATAATCACTCAATTAGAACCCCGAGGATCACTGCTATTTTTGCCCCGAAACGAACCCTTTTTTGCTTGCGGAATCTCGAAAACGTCGGATATAGGCGCCAACACCAGAAGGTGGGAGCGGGGTCTTCGTACAAATATAAAACGCAATACAATAAAGCACCATTCTATGCGGTACGTGGTGCAAAAACTCTTTAGCCCCCAAGAGCGCAACCTCTCTATTAAGGAGCATTCAATGGCTTTCGGACGGATCACTGGCAGTATCCTCATTTTTCTATTCATCTTTGCTAGCTGCGGCGATGCAAACAGAGCGTCACGGACTGCTACCCCTGAAACTTCAGATGAAAATCAAACCCAAGAAGCAGCAAAAAATACAACGGTTCCAGTTGGAACTGGAGCCATTGCACAGAGTGCAGACGGACTCTTTAAGCTTCACGTACCGGCCAGAGGCTTCACCGAAGTAGTGGTTCTTTCAATTCAAAAACTAACGACTTCGCCTACACCCGCTATCGGCGTTACCCCGACTTACCGCGTCACTTGGTCCCCCCAAGAAGCCACCATTAGGGAGAGTACCGAAGAAGATCCCAATAACTTCACCGCGTATTTCTTTATGTCCAGCGAACAAGCTCAAGAGGCGGGCCTAGAAAATTTAGCAGTCGGAATTCGAACCGAAACCACTGGAGACTACTCCAAAGTCGCTGCAGGGGCATTTAATGCGGACAAGGGTGCTTTCATTGCTGATGTTCAAAATACAGTTGGTGACTTCACTGCAGTAGATCTCTCTTTACTGGAGAGCTGTCTATGTGACCTCACAGCAGAGACCTGTGACGCGCTGTGTGCCTGCGATGAAATGTGCGACTCTGATACCAATGGCAGCACAACCGGTTCCTGCGAAACAGGCTTTTGGCAATGCAATGACGGTGAGTGCATCCTTTCTAGCTACGAATGTGACACAGTACCAGACTGCGCCGATGGCTCCGATGAAGACAGCCACTGCCCAGAAACAAACCCGAACCCAGGTGGCGGCACCAGTTCTTCGGTTGCAGCAGACGAATTCGAGCCAGACAATTCGTTTGCACAAGCAACGGATATTGAACCCGGTGTCGCTCAAACCCACAGCTTATCAGCAAGCGATAACGACTATATAGCATTCACCTTAACCGATACTTCGGACGTGACTATTGAAACCAGCGGTACATCTGGCGACACCAGAATCTACCTCTACAATGAAGCCAACAGTCAAATAGCCTACGACGATGATGGAGGAACAGGCTTCTTCTCTCGAATTAATCAGGTAGGACTCGCACCTGGTAGATACTACGCATCTGTGACGGGTTTCTCGGCCACCACCGAAATCGCCTCCTACACGATTACTCTAACGGTTTCAGAGCCGTTAGACCCCCCCCCCACTAACCTCCAACTAACCTGGGATACAGAAAACGACGCCGTAGTGGCCAACTGGTCGGCTCCAGCAGCCGGCGCAAGCTCTTACAATGTCTATTATGACAATGACGCGCTCGAACCATTCGATCCCATTCAAACTGCGAACGAAGGTGGTGCCCCTATTGGGACCACCGAAACAACTCAAAGCTTAAGTGGGTTTGCGATGGGAACTACCGTCTACATCACCGTCAAAGCCGTGAACGCTGAGGGAGCAGAGAGTTATGGAAGTGAAGTCAAGAGTATCCTCATTCCCCTGGAAGCAGATATGTACGAGGAAGACAATAGCTTTAGTACGGCGCGGTACATTGAGCCGAACGAACCGCAAACACGCTCTATTCATGTTCCGGGAGACTATGATTACGTCAAATTCACTATCCTGGAAACAGCCGACATCACCCTTGAATCCGACGGAGTATCCGGCGATACCATGTTATATCTCTACGACAGTAACCAAGTAGAGCTAGCATCCGACGATATGAGCGGGAACAGTTTGTTCTCTAAAATAGAAAATTTTCGATTAGCCCCAGGTGACTACTTTGCGATGCTGCGTGCCTATTCTTCTATTTCCACAATAGCCGAATACTCGCTTACTCTAACTACCTCAACAGCGATGGCTACTCCTACCGGGGTGGCCACCGAAGTAGGCAACGGTACCGTTACCGTAACCTGGCAGGCCGTACCCAATGCACAGGGGTATAAAGTATTCTACGACGACGATTCCCTACAACCATTTGATCCGAGCTTCACTGCCACTGAAGGCGCCAGCCCCATTGAGGTCGCAAGCACCGCAACCCGGCTTAAAATCACTGGCCTTACCAATGATTCCACCTACTATTTTTCGGTGAAAGCCATCGGCGCAACCCAAGAGAGTGCCTACTCAGCGACTGTTTCTGCTACCCCCTCCCTTAACCCCGGGGATCCGACACTTGGGACACCAAGTGCACCCGCCAATGTCGCCATTACCGTAGATGGTCAAGACCTAGTAGTGACGTGGGATACTACCGAAAATGCCACAAGCTATAATGTTTACTACGATGACGACCCAAATCCTCCCTACAGCCCCCAAACCTTTGCAACCCAAGGACAGTCTCCAGTGGCGGTGGATACCACAACCCTTAGGCTAACGGGCTTTCCCGCTGGACAAAGAATCTACCTCGCCGTAACCGCACTCAATGGGACATTAGAGAGTGAATTCTCCACGCAAGTATCCGCTACAATTGAAGCCCCCGTGGAGGACGACTCCACTCCTGAGGAGGACGACTCCACTCCCGTAGAGGACGATTCCCCACCCGGCGAATAACTTCAAGCAACGAAAGCGCAGAGTTAATTGCCTTTGCACCGACAATAGTTCGGCTGAATTGGCAATGGCTCCGCCCTTAATAGTCCCGCTCTTGCCCCCCACAAAATACTATGTCCCAAAAGAGCTCAGTCCTAAGCTACCTCAAGAAGGTGATGTAACACTCACCCCAAAGCTTAGTCTCATTTGGAATTTCAAATCCTGAAAATACCGTGATCCTGGACGCAAAGACACAAGCCCCTTCTTGCGAAAATCAAGGCTACGCTTTGAACATTAGGTGCTTTTGAATGAAAATGGGATCAGCTCTCTGTAAACTCGGTCATCTTCTTCAATATTTGACGCATGCTTTCCAACTTAACCGCGGTTTCAATACGGAGCGGATGCCCATCTCCCATGTATTTTAGAGTCCCAGAAAGCTCTTGAATACGCGCCACTAACTCAGCTCGCTTGTCCTCTAACGATACACCATCCTCGGGCTCGCTATCAGGAATGCCTGTCACGGATGGGACTTGCATCTGTGGGAGACTGGGTAAGGGCCCTACCTCTTTAATCAAAGAGTCTTCGTCATCGGAACTCATAGACTATCCATTTAGATTAGATAACCACACAATATGGGTTAAGCATCTTTACGAATGCCAATAGTAGCCATGTAAACCTAGTTTGCAATTTGCCTATCGACTAGAAAACCTATTGAAGTAACGAATTTCATTACTGCACCCCACTCGTCACTTCTACTATTAAACTTCAGTTTATGATCATGATGCTTCTAGAGTAAATCCCCCACTGCCGAGAATGCCCATCCTATGGTAATTCAGCTGCAAAGATCGATCCTCGAGGGTTCGCACTCCCCAAAATCGACTCCTTGAATAGGGAAAATACAACTAAGTAAGATACCCCATTCAATTACCGACCTAAATAGACTCCTGGGAAAATTCGTTACAAGGCTCTTCGAGCCACTCGAGAGTCCTCATCTCCACCATCTCAAGCGCTCTTTGACCATGCTCTAAACTAAAAGGGCCAACCTTCGGCAAATTATGTACTTGGAAGAAGTTCCAATTATTAAAAGACCTCTCCTCGATCTCCTCAATACCCGTAGGCCCCAAACGAGTACTCGAGCCTAGCAGAATATGAAAAGCTGTTCTCTCGCCCTTTTTCAATGCGGAAACTCCAAAACGGTCCCCAATCCCACCATCTAGATACAATTGAAAACCAATTCGGACCGGGCGAAAGAATAAAGGAAGCGCACAAGAGGCTCGGACTGCCGGCTCGATCGCCCCTTCTGAAATTAGCTTTGTCCGCCGTCTGAGCAAGTCAAAGACAACGACGGTCAAAGCAATAGGACAATGATGAAATTCTCCAACTCCTCTTCGCTCCAAAATAGAATGGAGCTTGTGAGCAAACTTTTTTCCTTTTAGAATCCCACCTAAAGGAAAAGCAGGATCCCAAAATTCGTTTCGATTCAAACTCAATAAGAGAGTCTTGAGCTCAAGAGCTCCAACACCACTAGCCCATAAAGCCCCAGTTAAAGCCCCTGCACTAACCCCTACGATTCGCTTTGGAAAAAGGTTCTTTCTTTCCAACGCACAAACAAAGCCCGCATGCGCAAAAAAGCCAAAGAATCCAGCCGAAAGCGCCAATGTAAAGGGTTCTTTTCGTAACCATTCCGAATTGGTTTCAATCACAAAACCGTCCCCTAAGGGAAAAAAAAACGACTTCAATAAGGGAAGTCGTTTTCGCCATTGGAATTGTACAAAATGGCGATTGCCCAAAGTTACCTTTGAAGTCGACAAGAGAAGTACCAGGCACCCCTGAGTACTTCTCTTTATTCGACTCTTTCAACTACGCCATGAAATCGTGTGCGCGAAGAGTCTTGCGGCCATTCGCTTGAGCACGCTTGCATGCTTGATCGATCAACATATGTACCCAAGCATTGAGCCCGTCCATAGCATCACCACCAACGTTAACGCCGTTAGCCTTCATGGCTTCTTTCGTTTTGCTTAGGACGAGAAGATTCTCTTGAGTCTTCTTCGCTGCTTTTTTCTTGCCTGCTTTTTTAGCTGGCTTTTTCTTTGCTGCTTTTTTCTTTGCTACTTTTTTCTTAGCTGCCATTGTATTTCCTACAAAACAAGGTTGATTCAAATGATGGTTCCCCATCTAAGACGTCAAACTATTATCCAAAACCCAACCCAAGAGCAAAATAGAATTTGCATCAAATACCCCTCTAAACGTCGTTTTTTCGTTGTTTTGAAAAAAATGTACGCTATTTAGCCCTGCAGTAGGAGCCCACCATCTAAAATTGTTTGTGAACCCGTCATCCACGGGCGCCCCAAAATTTCTAGAGCAACCTGTGCAACACCTTCAACCTCCCCCAAACTTCCCAAAAGATGGAGTTTGGAAGACTCCAATTTGAATTCATTCTCATCACGACTTCCTGGCCGATCTACTCTGAGCATAGGTGTGTCGACCATTCCCAAAACAAGCGAATTCGAGCGAATCCTCTTAGGAGCTCCTTCAACGGCCACAGCCCTCATAAAGGCATCTAAACCTCCCTTAGTGGTAGAATAAATTGCACTCGTTGGAATCGGCCGAGGCGATAAGGTTGAGGAAAGAAATAAGATAGCTCCCCCTTCTTCAATTAGGGGCATAGCTTGCTGAGTCAGTCGAATAGGGGCAAGTAAGTTGATTTCCATTTGCTCACTTAAATCTTGCTCCGATACTTCATCTAACGAGCAATGACGAATCACCCCAGCGCAATGCACCAGTCCGTCCAGCCCCCCCATTTGTTCATAAGCCCGCCCAACAAGATCAGCCGACATTTCCCGCTGGAGAAAATCGCACTCTAATACCATCGCCTTACCAGGATATTGTTTCTCCAACCCCCTAACTTTATTGACATTACGACCAATCATGGAGACGAAACTACCCGCCGCTAACAACTGCCTAGCGATTTCAAATCCAATACCAGAAGTCGCTCCTGTAACAATTACCCGTCGCGTCCCTAGCGTGTTCATCTATACCTCACTTTGCACGGGATAATACTGAAAAGACTCCATTGGCTTTAGTTCCTCCCGTGCAATCGCGACTTCTACCTCATCCTCTTGAATGAAACAGGGCCGATCTACACATAGAATCACCTGTTCCACCTCTGAATAATTCTCATAAAGGTGTGGGTATCCCAGCGGCCACGAAAAAGAACTACCAGCCTGAACCTCTACTCCTTGCAATAATAACTCATTGGTCAAAAGCAGTTCGTGTTCTTCCATAATATTGTGGATATGAGTAGGAATTGTTCTGCCTGGCTGTACTCTCAAGCGATAGATTCCGCAATCTTTGGTTTCAAAGACAATATCAACGAAACCAAATGGCTTGGTTTCTTCAGCAAAATGGTATTCATCCCGTTTTCGGTGCACAGTTAATGAAGGAAGGGCACGCCCCCCTAGCGCCTGTGGTTTCGCTAGAGTTAAAGACACTGATTCAATAGATGCTCGGGGAATAGAACTAAGGCTAGGTGCCAATAAATATCGACAAAGCGCCTCAGCCGCCTCCTCAAGAAGCTCAAAACGACAAGACTTAAGGAGAAACTCCAGTTCACCGCACAACTTAGCATAATCAATAGAAGCAGCCAGACCCGCTCCTTTTGAGGCTGGCCGCGTGTCTAAAAACAGCTCCAGATCCACGATCAAGGGTTGGGGTACCAGTCGCTCTAAGGAATAAACCCCAACGATACAATTAACCTCAAATTGATTCAGGCGAATAGAATCCAATACCATGATTTCCTCTAAGCCAGTGAGCTGCCGCCATCCACACAGAGTATTTGCCCCGTCACAAAGGTAGCATCATTTGCAAGATAAAGAAGAGCGTTAGCAATATCGTCCTCACAACCAACTCGGTTCATAGGAATCTTCGCTTCAATGGACTCCTTAAGAGAATTCGTAAAATCCGGCGGAAAAGCCACCGTGCCAGGGCCGATACCATTGACTCGAACATCAGGGGCCAATTCCACAGCCAACGCTTTCGTTAGTATTTCGAGGCCAGATTTACTCACAAAATAATGACTGTAGTGCGAATAAAGCCTATTCAAAGAACTATCGGTGATATTAACGACAGTTCCTTTCGCCTCCCGTAGCAACGGCAACAAGAGCTGAGTAAGAAAAAACGGAGCCTGGACATTGATAGCCTGCATTTTTTCATAGGACGCCATAGTTACTTCCTCAAACGAACTACGCTCGTAAATACCTGCATTGTTTACCAACAAACTCAAGCGCGCATATTTCTTTTTTACGTGCTCCCCCAGGGATTTCACCGAATTCATATCCGATAAATCCGCTTGGATAGCCTCTGCAGAACCGCCACAAGATTTCAATTCTTGAACCAAGTTCGAAGCTTCTCCAAAGGAGCTGTTAGCGTGACAAATCACATGAAAATTGGCAGCTGCCAATTTTCGAGCAATTGCTTTGCCAACTCGAATGCCGGCACCCGTAACCATTGCGACCTTCATCGCTTCTCCCATCACCGTGACAAACTACCGATTAATAGTAGGAATGCCATCGCTATCCCATAACCAAGTTCCAATAAATCCCATTATAGGCGAATACAGTTCCTCGCTTTGTAGATCCGACTTCAAAACGAGAGTAGCACGAGTTGTATTATTGAAATTCGCACGAGCGGGTAATTCCAGAGACTTTGCTGTGGTAGGAATATTCTCAATACCTGCTTCATTCAAGACGTCTGTAAAAAGTCGAATTCCCAAATTGACTCCTGCCTGTACAGGAAAAACAAGGTCCCCCTCCTCTAGAACAACAAGAAAATGCTTCTCCGACAAAGCCGCTGAATATGGCAATGCAAAACTCATAGGATCTACTGGAGCCAGGAAACGTTCCACTAACTCCACAAATGGGTGCTTCAAGATCGAACGAAACCGGCGGTCTCCGGTTAAGAGTTTAATCGCACGCTCGAAGTTAAGGGGCGCCTGACGTTCTAGCAATATCTTTGACGTATCTCCCGCAGCTCTAAGCAAAACAACCAGCTCCACATTCGGATTAACCGACGCTGCAGCCAATGCAGCAGCAGCGCCAGTGCCTTCTCCCAGAACTCCTATCTTCGCCAGATTCAATCCCTCGTACCCTCTTGCAATCAAGGCCTCATTCACCTCATCCAAATTCTCCACAACTGCGACCGTATCGCCGATAGCTTGGACACCATTTCCGAGATACGCCCCTGGGTTTCCTAGGTTTGCCCACAAAAGCATAGGATCTTCGGCTCCAGCACCAAGCCGCTCCCCACTTGCGACTTGCTCGATACTCAATAGAGCCACACCTTCGGTACCTCCGCTTAGCTCATTGCGAATTTTCGAAAACTGCTCTGCCATGCCACTTTCTACGACATATCGAAATGCTCCT
>CAXGXL010000010.1:0-17049 GCA_964013555.1 uncultured bacterium | reverse complement strand
TCGTCAATGAATTTTCGTGCTCCCCCGAAAAATGAATTCGCTGTTCCACTCCCCAACGCGGAATCATAATGTGGGTGCCAGAATCAGCATCCTCTACTCTCGCATCAACCGATAAATTGATCGGCGCAGCCAAAGCGTGACTACCGTATACGACCGCATGCTCACCAAGTAGAATCACCTTTCCGTAACCAGATCCAACAAGTTCAGATCTCTGGGGAGGCTCTAACGCATCATCGGTATGGGAAGCATCGAAATCAGACCCATCTTCAATCTTTGCGATGATCTCTTTTGCTTTCCACACCTTAATTTCACCGCCGGCCACTAAACGCTCTACTACAGCATCGAAATTCTCAGGAGTTGCTCCGGCTGTCATCGCTACACTACGAGCATGCAAGGTCATGTGCCCTCGCTGAATCCCATGGGTCGCCAACGCCTTAATAGCGGAGAAATTTTGCGCCAGACCGACACTGCCCATCACTTCGGCCAGTTCCTTTGCACTATCAACCCCGAGCATGGCATGAGCTATGGATACCGCCGGATTTGTTTCAAGGTTTCCACCGACAGTTCCTACTTTAAGTGGAACTTCAATCGAGCCAACCAGCTCACCATTTTCGCCTTTGTACCATCTTGTTAGGCAAGTATAAGAATCGCCCCTGCCCGCGTAGGCATGTGCCGCTGCCTCAATAGCCCTCCAATCGTTGCCCGTGGCTACCGCAACCGCATCGATACCATTCATAATTCCCTTATTATGCGTGGCCGCCCGATAAGCAGAAACGGAGGCAAATTCGTTTGCCAAAATAATACCATCGCGAACCTCTTCGCCGGTATACCCATTTCCTTCCAATTGCTCTAAGTCAATACGGCACCGGGCGCGAACCAATGAGCGATCCGTAAGATTCGAAAGAATTCTAAGAAACACTCTTCCGTTAGTTAAGCGCTCAATTAAAGGAGCCACCCCCTCACACATGGTATTTACGAGATTAGCCCCCATAGCATCACATGTATCTACGTGAATATGGACCACAAGCATATCACCGCGCTCGGACGCAGACGGATGAATCACCACATCAAGCTCTTTCGCACCGCCTCCACGGGCAACCATATTAGGATGTAAACTATTGGCCAAATTGAGAATCGCTTCCTTATGCTCGAAAATAGCGTGCCGTGCTTTTGATACGTGGGGAATATCAACAACTTGGATCTGTCCCATTAGCAAAGACTCGTCGCACTCAGCGTGAAATCCCCCTGAAGCGCGGATTATCTTTGCAGCTGAACTAAGCGCAGCAACAATAGATGGCTCTTCAACGACCAACGGTACAATATAGGGTTTTTCGTTGATTATAAAATTTAGCCCCAGCCCCATGGGAAGCCCGAATACCCCTACAACATTTTCAATCATGTTATCGGCAGCATCGACATTGAGGGTATGAACCCCATCAAGTAGCTGATTGTAGTGCTCTTCTTGGATCAGTCCTCGCTCGAAAAGCGTTCTGAGCCTCTCTGAGACTTGAAGCCGATAAAAATCAGGAATACGGGATGGCATTATTTCTCGTCCTTTAAAACGTGGGGAGACCCCTTTTATTTCGGGCTTATATACATAGGTTTTCCCAGTCACAAAGCTGATATCGCGTTAAAAACGCGGTACTCACCCATCGTGGGCATAAGAGACACCCTTTGCACCCAATTCTAAATCAGGAACCGTCCAACCATTTGCTATTAAATGTTTTTTTCCAATTCGTGCATTTTCGGAATTCCCCCAAAAACTCAAACCGAAATCGCCACCTCCCGCTCCAGACACCTTATAAACGCCGCCCAAGCCCGCCACCACTTGGTGAACACGAGCGTGAAGGCCTGATACGATCGGGGCTTGAGCCGCTTCACCTAGCCTTCGTAACCCATCCCCGTACTTAACTATCGTCTGCGTAAACCCCGAGGTGTCTCCACTAGAAAAGAAGTCCAGACCTTGCTCCGCCAACCGACACAACCCATCCAAAAGCTCCCCATAGATTTGTGGACTAGAGCTCCTAAGCGAGAACACCTGGTTCACGAGATCAACGGTGCCCGCTGATCTGCCGGTAAATATCGGTAGAATATGCAAGTCAGACAAGCCATCTAGAGTTACAACCTCCGGCAAGACATCGCCATTCCCAGTCGTGGTAAAGTTCAAATAGCCACCATAAACCGAAGCAGCAACATCAACTCCACTACCAACCCCACCTTGCGCTTCGCGATGGAGGCGAAAAGCCGTCGCAAAAATCTTATCGAGTTCAAGCCCCTCTTGATGCTCTAAAAGAGACAAAAATGCCGTGGTCAGGCCTACACAAACGGAGGCGCTCGAGCCAAGTCCCAATTTACAACCAGCTTCTTCGGAATAAAAATCAGCAGTCTCGATTTCAAGGCGAATTCCACGCGGGCCGTAGCGCTCCTTAAACTGCTCGGAGAAATACGCTAAAACAGTTTCCACAAGACGTACTTTAGAAATCTCCACAGGTTTCAACGCCGGCGACCATCTCAACTTGCCATTACACCAATCAAAAGAAACGTTCTCAAAATTGATCTCTGGAGCGTGTAAAAATGATGTTGAATCACCACATAGAGCGAGTGAAACCTTACTCTTAGCACCTACCGCCGCCACCAACGCACTGGCACCCTCAAGAACAGCATACTCGCCCATCAAAATGAGTTTGCCCGGAGTAACAACATTGACGGTCGTCATACAAGACTCCCAATAACTAAGCGGCAGACGTCGCGGAAAGTTCTTCATTCACCAATCGGGCATCAGCGCCCAATGAACTCACCATGGTGTTGTGAATTCCAGAAATACCATCAAGGCTATTAAGAACTTCGGCAGTATAGTCAGGTGGACAAATGATCTTAACTTGAGGGCCCGCATCGATTGTGAAGCAAACAGGAATTCCAGATGCTCGCAAAGCACGAACATGATGAATCAAATCCGTCGTTGCGGAGTTCCAATACAATAAGCCCGGCTCAGCACTCAACATCAACCCATGCATCTTCAAGCAACTTCGCTCTGTAACACGCGCCAGATAGGCAAAATCTTGATGCTCAATGGCATCTCGCATTTCGAAAAGATCCGCCGTACTGCTCTGCACCCAATTACCAAAGTAGGGAGAAGTATCCGCTGTCAAATTCATACCATGGGTCGAGCTAATGGTCTTCTCCTTGGAATCAGTCACACAGACGATTACGGAAAGTGGCCACTCCGATTCTCCCTTCAGCTTCATTGCAAATGCATCTGAGCCATCTACTTTGTGACCGCGAAACATCTCCACGTATCCCCCAAAAACCGAACGTGCAGCAGAACCCGAACCTCTTCGAGCAAGAATGGACAATTGTCCCTTGGACAATTCCAATCCGGCTGCACTACTCGCTGCTAGAGCCAAAGCTGCAAATCCTGAAGCCGAAGAAGCCAAGCCGCTTCCCGTTGGAAAATTATTCTCTGATATAACTGCCGCCTTGGTTTCAATACCCGCCATCGCTCGAACAATATTCAGAAATTCTGAGACACGAACCAATTTTGCTTCGACTCTCGTCCCATTGAGAATTAGGGAGTCGTTAGCTAACTGAGAAGAAAATTCGACACTAGTACGCGTAGCAAGAGCATCTAGGGTAATAGAGATCGAGCCCACAGAAGGAAGATTTAATGCCGAATTTCGTTTACCCCAATATTTCACCAAGGCAATATTCGCATATGCAACAGACGTAGCCTTCATTTAAACCACCTTACCATATTCTCGCCACTTCATTGCTGAATTGAACGAGCCTCGAAACTGCTCGAACACAGCAGAGATTATTCTGGAGAGGCTTGTAGGCATAGTGGCGCAACGCGTCAACACCCTGGCAATAGTTAGACTTTAAGAGGTAGGGACCAAAACCGCTCTAACAGGGGATGCATCGCTCTGCCTTATACGTAATGGAAGCGCGATCAATAAGTAATTTCCGGGAGATACGTGCTTCAATACAATTCCCTCGAGAACCGCCATATCGTTTTTCGCCACCGCATTATGGCTCTCAAGAACTTTATCCGAAAAGAGATCTATGGATGGAGTATCAATACCAATCAAGCGCACATCATGTAGCTGCAGATAGTCAACCAAAGCTACAGATAGCGCCGAAAAATCTTGATTGAACCTCTCCGGTTCAGGGTACGAATTGGTCTTCAATAAAATACGAGGAGCACAAACTTCATCAAGCAGATGCTTAGGTAAAATCCGTTCGCCCTTGGGAGTAGAAACCTCAATAACCTGACAGGGTCCATAATAATAATCGAGAGAGCGTTCCGATATGCCAACTCCCCCTTTCGTGTAGTGATTCGGTGCATCCACATGAGCTCCGAGGTGCACAGTAGTTTGAATACTACTGAGCGTAAGGTTGGAGCCTTGTTTCATATCGAGAGCCACGAGACGTTCGAAACGCTTGTCCCCAGGCCATACTGCTAGTCCTGAGTGTATTTCAGGTGAAATATCGATCAGTTCCATCACACACACTTTCAATAATGAAAAATCACGGTCTTAGCTCCAATCAAAGAGCTGCGAACTTCATTCGCTACCAGATTCCTTTCAAATAGAGCGCATTCGCCCACCATCAACAGCTAAATTGACACCCCTTATAAAACTTGCCGCAGGTGACGCCAAAAATGCCACCGCCGCAGCTACTTCTTGAGCTTGGGCCAAGCGCCCCTCGGGCACCTGTGATAGCCACTCTTTGTTGACCTCTTCGAGCGTTGTACCCAACTTTTTTGCCTTCGCGATTCTCAAAGCATCAAGTCGTTCGGTATCTGTGAATCCTGGCAAAACGTTATTAATAGTAATTCCAGGAGGCAACTCTCTAACCAGAGTCTTTGACCAAGCTGCCATCGCCCCCCGAATCGTATTCGAAACCCCTAATCCCGCGATGGGTTCCCGAACCGAGGTAGATATAATGTTGACGATACGTCCATACTCGGTGGCAACCATAGAATCCACGCATCCTTGCACTAGTCGCTGGGACGCAAGAACATGTCGGTTAAACCCCGTTTGAAAGGCCGTGCTATCCGCTTCAAGCAAAGCACCTCCGGCCGGTCCCCCTGAATTATTTACGAGAATCTGAACCGGCGCCAATTGATTCGCCTTGCTGATGATTTCGTCAGTGGCGGCAGTTCCGTCATCAAGATCTACCGCAATCCACTGACTCTTGGGTGCGCCTGCTCGCTCTAAAAGAGGAATCAACTCCAATAGTTTCTCCTCGCGTCGAGCCACCACCGTTAACGTCGCTCCCATCGAAGCAAAGCTCAAAGCACAAGCACGGCCGATGCCGCTACTCGCTCCACAAACAATGGCATGCCTACCATTCAATGACATATCTAGTTTCACAAATCTGCCTCAATCCAATCCATTAAAACTAACAACTTACAAAATGCTGGCAATAATTGCCACCGTTCTAGGGGCGCGCGCGCCCCCGTAAATAACGCTCCGTAAATCGACGTTCCACATCCTGCTTCAAACGAATCCACCTCTTCTCGTCAGTTCGGATCCGCTTAAAGAACTCCCGCCCCTTTCTTAGCCCTTTCCCATAGTTTCGCTCGAACTTCCGAAGAGAACTTTTCGTCGCAGGAACAAGCAATACTCGCGCCAAAGATCGATATTCCATCCGTCCCCACAAGCTCTCCGTCCTATAGGATGCATAAAGATAGGCACGACCGGCAAGGGCAACTCGGCTTCGTTGAAACGGCGCTGGCGCCGCAACTAGTAAATCCCCCAATACTTCCCAAACAATCGAAGAATCGCGATGCCCACACAAAATCAATTGAACGACCGCATTGGTGGCGGCCTTCCATTGCCTGCTTCCCCACCCCATTCCAGCTTGCCGAGACGTCGCCTCCATGTATTTTACAAATCCGGCAGATTTTTCTTTTCTCTCTGACAATATCATCACCGGTACTCGAGCGCGGCCTCCCCGGCGCTGATTGGCCACATAGTCGAGTAAGTGTTTCCCGTACCCTTCACTCATAAAAAGACCGTTGGGATTCATTTCGAAAGCGGCACCATAATAACGATGTGCTTTTTCGAATTGTCCGGACGCCATAAATATATTGGCTAGCGCAAGTTTATCACGATACCGTAATTTCCCTTTAGCCCGGATAGCCTCCACTGCTTCTTTGTACTGCTTAAGGTGCATTTGGGCGTAGGCAAGCTCGTCCCATAATTGCTTCTGGAGCAATGCATTACGTTCGTTCCTTAGCTGCTCCTTCCGAGACCGCACCACCCAGCGATAGTAAGCTACCGAGTGCCGCAAATAGCGCCCTTCGAGCAAACGAAACACACTATCCTCTTGAACCTGCACAGATAAATCCTCGCCCTCTCTCAAGACGCAGCGAGCGTCGCTCACCGCTGCGCTGAACATGAAAAACAAAAATGAGAAGAGAAACGAAAGACGGGCGATAGTCATACAAATAAATATTAATAGCAAATGACAAGCGATTCGACAAAGAAAGAGTCGTTCCAATTATTTCGTTCAATGGGCTTTTGCCCCGAAAGTCGAGCTGGGCTATAGAATCCTTAGCAAGAAAAGAAAGTTAAAAGCATGGCGAGAATCTTGGTAATTGATGATGACCTTCAAGTGCGTGCAATGTTACGCGGAATTCTAGAAGATGAAGGATACGAAGTAGAAGTTGCCTCAAATGGTCGAAGTGGAATCCAGCAATACCTTTCCGATCCATGCGACCTTGTGATCGCCGATATCGTCATGCCCGAAATGGAAGGCGTAGAAGTGATTAACCTCCTGCAAAAATGCGTTCCCACGCCAAAAATCATTGCAATCTCCGGGGGAAGCCGTGACACCAGCGCTAGCCAAAACCTCCAAACCGCAGAGCAACTAGGCGCATGCATCTCACTCAAAAAGCCGGTAACTTACGATGCACTCGTGACTGCGGTGCAAAAAAGTCTCCTCTCCGCTGGCCCCTAAACCCCACGCCACATCAAAAACTCGCTGAGCACGGTTGTCGCATAGGCCCCCGCTGGCAGTGAAAACGAAACATCCCAATTCCCTTGAATCGATTCGAATCGACAATTCTTCGGAATTAATCTAAGCGGGCGACGCTCTCCTGGGACTACTCGCGCAAAGTCACTGAAATCATTTAACTTCAGAGAAAATTCGTTCAAGACCTTAAGTTCCCTTTGCTCAACCTCGTCCTTGGACTTTGGGCATTTCACCCCAAAAAGAGGTGCCATAATCGACAGCTTATCCTCTTCGAATCGGGCCCTATCAAGAAGAGGCTCAGAGCATATCGAGCTCAAATGCGTCGACCGGTCCTGCAAAACATCTCCACGAAGGAGGGTTGAAAAAAGGCCATCCTCAACCCGCAAACCGACCACCCGATTAAACAAGGCCGACTGAACACTATTCAAGTATAAGTTTCTAAGGAACTGATTTTTCTCCTTTTTTTCCTTTCTCAAGAGTTGCAGCCCACGCCGAACATTATAACCTTCTCGACCAAAACGCTGAGGACCAAAATAATTGGGTACTCCAGAAAGTGAAATCGCCTCTAAAGCCTTCGCTAAGCTATTTCCGTCAATCAGGTGCCCGCCACGAATTCGAATTCGAAATTGGTTTCCTTCCAACTGCCCACGTCGTAATTTCGAAGTATGTGCCACGCACTCATGGAGAGAAAAACCATCCACCTCAAGTCCTTCCAAGCGTTCTTCTACTCGTCTTGGAAGCGAAATCCATTGAAACGTCACCGCCCGCCGATCTTTCATCCCCGCATAACCAATTTCGCCACGGGCAATGCCTAGTTGGTTCGACAATTGTTCCAGCAATTCGTGGGTGCCTAAGTTCCTCTTTTCGATCCAACAATGGAGGTGCTCCCCACGTCCCACGTGCTGCACCGATCCGATTTCACGAACCACAAAATCTTCAGGCTCCGTCTTGATCTGACCTTCTAAGCAACGAAATGACTTCGATAGCCGAGGCGGGGCAAAGCAACACACTTCAATCAGCGGGTCCATGCAGCCCCCTTTATACCAGGAACGGCCCTAGCACGAGAAGTTCGCCGAAAAAACACTCGAACCTGCCTAGGATGGCAGCGAGTTGACACGAGATCACCCTATGCACGTAACAATCGGCATTATTTTCCCCAAACCATTTGAACCACGATGAATTTGGGATATTGGGCTTGCCGATTATTATGGTTTAGCTTCCGGCCGAGTAGTGAAAATCTGGGCGGAATTGTCGCCATATCTATGGGAGCGAACTTCTCTCACAACGAGAGAAAATCAAGGAGTTTGGGTAACCCATGTCGAACAGCAATCTGTTGACGATTATGACGTTCTTACCTACCGTTGGGGCGTTTAGTATCCTTCTAATCAAATTATTGAAATTGAAGGTTCCAGAGCGAACATTTTACGGCATCACAATTGCCACAACGTTCGTAAATATGCTCTTGGCAGGCAAGCTATGGAGTGAGTTTGATCCGAACGGTGGAGTCCAATTTGTCCACCATTTCGTTTGGATCCGAGAATTCAACATCGAATACTTCATGGGCGTCGATGGCATCAGTGTCTCCATGATCATTCTTACGACGTTGGTTTCCTTTTTAGCCGCTATCGGCTCCTATAATATTACGAAAAAACCAGCGGGTTTCTTCGCTCTTTTCCTTCTTCTTGAAACGGGAATGATGGGCACATTTTGTGCGCTGGACATGTTTCTCTTCTACATCTTTTGGGAAGTTATGCTCTTACCGATGTATTTTCTCATCGGCGTTTGGGGTGGCCCTCGCAAAGAATACGCAGCCATTAAGTTCTTCCTTTATACTTTGGCGGGCTCGGTTCTAATGCTCTTGGCCATCATAGCCCTCTACTACACGAGCAAATCGATGCCGGGAATCGAGCTTACCATGGCTGACGGAACCAAAACCGTTGGCGACCACACGTTCAACGTCCTATCATTACAAGCTCTCGGACAAGCTGGGCTCTTTGCAGGCGCAAACCCCATCTTAGGAATTGCCTTTTCCAAGATCGTATTTGTCGGACTCTTTATCGGCTTTGCTATTAAAGTACCGATGTTTCCATTCCACACGTGGCTACCAGACGCCCATGTCGAGGCTCCCACCCCCATTTCGGTCATTCTAGCCGGGGTTCTATTGAAAATGGGCACGTACGGAATGCTTCGCTTTAACTATGGAATTCTACCTGAAGCCGCTAAGTGGGCGGCCTATGGAATAGCCGTTTTCGGAGTCATTAATATCGTCTATGCAGCATTGGTCTGCATGGCGCAAAAAGACCTCAAGAAACTAATCGCTTACTCGTCCGTAAGCCACATGGGCTTCGTTTTGTTGGGGATGGCTGCGTGTACCCCCCAAGGAATAACTGGAGCGGTGTACCAAATGTGGAGTCACGGAATCGTCTCTCCCATGCTCTTTCTCTTGGTCGGAGTCCTCTACGACCGAGCCCACACTCGAAACATCGAAGGCTTTGGCGGACTCGCCTCGTTTATGCCCGAGTACAGCGGTCTAACCGGGCTAGCTTTTTTCGCTTCCCTAGGTTTACCTGGACTTGCGGGATTTGTAGGTGAAGTACTCGTCTTCATTGGCGGCTGGGGAGCGGACGCCTCTCTCGGTAACTTTCAACCATTGGTGATGGTGAGTGTCACTTCTGTCATCATCACTGCCGCTTATTACCTCTGGACAATGCAACGAATGTTCCTTGGCAAATTCAACGAAAAGTGGAGCAATCTGAATCCCAACCTCACTTTGGCAGAGAGATTGACACTTTGGCCCCTGGCGGTGCTGACGATTGTATTTGGAATCTTCCCTATGCCCATCTTCGCACTTATGAATCCAGCTCTACATGAGCTTGCGCGTATCGTCGTTTCGTCGGCTAGCGCATAACTAATTGGGAGCTTATTGTGACTGCTGGAGTTAGCCTAGCTGATTTGGGACACTTTCTACCCGAGTTGATTCTCGGAGCCACTGTAGTTTCTTTGTGCTTAGCGGACACGCTCATGGATGCACAAAGCCCACGGAAAAAACCTCTCGGACTTCTCGCTATCGGCGGAGTTTTTGTTGCATTCCTTGCGTGTTTGGACAGCAGTGGAGAAATGGCGAGTGCTTTTTATGGCAAAATTGCCATTGACCCACTTGGGAGTTTTTTCAAACTCGTCTTCTTGGCCATCACCGCTATAACCATCCTTACCAGTGCCCTATCGAAGGAATTGCCTGAACGAAATTTTGGAGAATATTATACCCTCTTGCTTGCTGTAACTTTCGGTATGTTTCTTATGGCTGGCTCCAACGATCTCTTAATCGCCTATCTCGGAATTGAAATGGTTTCGATCGTTAGCTTCGCAATGGTTGGCTTTCGGTTGCGAAACAAGAGATCCAGTGAAGCTGCCCTCAAATACGTTGTGTACGGAGGCGCCGCCTCGGGTATCATGCTCTTCGGAATTTCTTTGCTCTACGGCTTATTTGGCTACACTGATTTCACCGAAATTCATCATGCACTCAATGCGTGGGGAGTTCAGTATTTTGAACAAGGATTGGCCACCGGTGGAAGCCCATTCCCAATAACACTGCTTTTAGCTGTCACGTTTATTTTTGCAGGAATCGGCTACAAGATTGCGGTGGTTCCATTTCATATGTGGTCACCTGACGTCTATGAAGGCGCTCCAACTCCATTTACGGCATTCCTGAGCGTTGGTCCAAAAGCCGCTGGTTTTGCAATGCTTATTCGGATTTTCATTGGGGTATTTATACCAGAGGGAGAAGGAACTGGATTCTCCGCTGAAAACGGAATCATGGACTTTCCCTTTGACCTCCCGATCCCAGCTCTTCTAGGCTGTATTGCAGCCGCAACCATGACCTTTGGCAACTTGGCCGCCATTCCTCAAACCAATGTGAAGCGCCTCCTTGCTTATTCCTCCATCGCCCACGCCGGCTATCTCTTAATGGGCTTTGTTGTACTCTCTGAATCCGCGCTTCAAGCTGTCATTATTTACGTCGTCTTCTATTATTTTATGAATGTTGGCGCATTTACCGTATGCCAAGCGGTTCGCGATTTAACCGGTAGTGAGGAAATTGCGGACTATGCAGGGCTGGGAACACGAGCTCCTCTTCTCGCTGTGTTCATGACCGTGTTCTTAGTATCCTTAACCGGTCTACCGCCGGTCGCCGGATTCATTGCAAAATTCTATTTATTTTACGCCGTCATCGAGCATGGAGGGTACTGGTTTTGGGCCTTGGCCGTCCTTGCAGCGATCAACAGTGCGATTTCGCTCTTCTACTACTTTAATATTGTTAAGGCGATGTGGCTGCGTTCAGCAGAAGACGAAACTCCATTGCAAGTAAGCCCTATTTACTCGCTTATTTGCGCTGCGATGGCCATCCCAACGCTAATTTTCGGACTCTACTGGACCCCAGTGAGTGAGCCAGCTAAAGAAGCCATCAGCATCTACCGCTCACCAAAGCCTGCAGGAATTGCGGAAGCACCGCTCAAGCCCCAAGAGCCCACTGTACAAATCGCTGAGAGCAAGTAAAATACCCTTTCCACTGCCGGCATGGGCTAGCCCCGCACTGAATCCATTGACCCAACCAAAATGCCGCTCTATGTGAATTAAAACAAAGGAGAAGACCATGAGTGGCAACCAATTGGTACCCACCCCAAAAACGCAGGTTGAAGGACCTGTCGTCGTGGTAATCATGGACGGAGTGGGCATTGGCCAAGGGGATAAGGGCGATGCACTTGCCAAAGCCCACACGCCAAATTTAGACCAATATCTCAAGGGACCTCTGGCTACTGAACTGAAAGCTCACGGGACCGCCGTGGGACTCTCTAATGACGCAGATATGGGTAATAGCGAAGTCGGTCACAACGCAATTGGTGCGGGACGCATCTTCGATCAAGGCTCGAAATTAGTTCAAGAAGCTATTGAGTCGGGCTCCCTCTTTTCCCAAGAAACATGGCTTCAACTCAGTGGACACTGCGTAGCCAATCAAAAACCTATGCACCTAATTGGCCTGCTCTCGGACGGCAATGTGCATAGCCACATAAACCACCTTATTGCTATTTTGAAACGAGCCGATGCTTGTAATATTGAAAAATTGTATATTCATGCCCTGCTCGATGGAAGAGACGTCCCTAAGACCAGCGCTCTTAGCTACATTGAACAATTGGAAACCATACTCGCTTCAATCAACACTAAACCCAAGCGCCGCTATAAAATTGCATCCGGCGGAGGTCGAATGACAACCACCATGGATCGCTACGAAGCAGATTGGGCAATGGTTGAACGAGGCTGGAAAACCCACGTTTTGGGAGAAGGAAGATACTTCAGCTCCACCCGCGAAGCAGTAGAACTATTTCGCAAGGAGAGCCCTGGTATTTCCGACCAAGACCTTCCTCCCTTTGTTATTCACGACGGCGAAGGTGCCATTGGTCCAATAGAAGATGGAGATGCTGTTATTCTCTTCAACTTCCGAGGGGACCGCATGCTTGAAATCACTCAAGCCCTAGAAGACCCCAACTTCTCCGCTTTTGACCGGATCCGATTTCCCAATATTCATGTCGCAGGAATGACCCTCTATGATGGCGACACCCAGCGACCGAAACGATTCCTAGTCCAACCACCCGCGATAACCAATACCCTTGGCGAACTTCTCTGCGACGTTGGGATACGCCAACTTGCTTGTAGCGAAACACAAAAATTTGGACATGTTACCTATTTTTGGAATGGCAACCGAAGCGGCTACTTTGACCCCAAACTAGAGCGCTACCTGGAAATTCCGAGTGTGAATGTCCCCTTTGATCAACGTCCTGAAATGTCCGCTTCGCAAATTACCGATGCCCTCCTAACCCAACTCGACGTAGAGCCTTTTGACTTTGGACGAATCAATTTTGCCAATGGGGACATGGTAGGGCACACGGGTAATTTCGCCGCCACGGTTCAAGCCCTTGAAGTCGTCGATGCTCAGTTAAGTAGAATAGTCGCAGAGATAACCAAGCGTCGAGGAGCCGTCATCATCACAGCAGATCACGGCAATGCCGACGATATGGGCGAAAGAGACAAAAAAACCGGGCAGTTACTCTTTAGCCCGGACGGGGCAATCATTCCCAAAACAAGCCACTCCCTAAATCCGGTGCCTTTGTCCATAGCTCTTCACTCCGAGGATGAAGCTAAGTATCAACTGCAATCAATCCACAATCCGAGCATCGCCAACATAGCCGCTAGCGCCGCTACCTTACTCGGATTCGACGTTCCTGATTTTTTTGAACCAAGTTTGATCAGACTCAAACGTCCCTAGAACATTGAAATAACTGGCTAAGTTAGCATTCAACAAAAATGCCTCACGAGAAACACAACTGAAATAAAATAAAAGCCTCATCTTGATCGACAAATAAGAGCAATGCCTCCGAACTTACGATACCTCGGAGCTAGACAAAACGTACGTTTCAGATCTCTTTTGTGGCTTTTTCAAAAAGTCGAGCAAATAGGGGAGCAACATAACATGCGCATTGTTGGACTCGTGTTTATATTATAAATCCTAGCTTCGCTACGAGCGCCCCATGAGGCCAAAGGCAAAGCAAGAATCGACTTGATAGAAAAATTGGAGTTTTTACCAAAGCGTGAAAAAAGACATCTAAAAAAACAAATGCTTAGCCACGAAAAAAGAGGCTCAACTAAATAAGAACCCCCACAATAAATACACCGCGGAGGAAAAAATGCATCAAAAGGAAGCCATTGAAGAGTTAGTCGCCGAAATTCTGGATGGTACCCAACTAAACCTGACAGTAGACAGCTATACAGTCTCAGAAGATCTAGAAGCACGCAATGTCCAGATTCACTGCGAAGTTCACGACGTCAAAAGTGGGGAAAAGCAAATAATCGAAGGAAATGGCGTTGGACTTATCGACTCTTTCTTTAACGGATTCGTCGCTCTCTACTCCAACGACTATCCCAGCTTGAAAACCATTCGATTTGCAGACTTTTCGATCAAAGCAAGAATCGAAGCAGGAAAGAATTTCTTGAGCGATTCTGCGGCCGAAGTGACCCTAAGAGTGGCCAATTCAGAAGGACATGAATTTGCCTTCACCGATGTATCCCAGTCTATAACCGCCTCCTCAATCAACACGGTGCTCTTAGCCGGCGAGTTTTTCTGTAATTCTGAACGTGCGGTGAAAGTAATCTACAAAGCGCTTCAACATGCGCGCGAAACAAAACGTCCCGATTCCGTAACCCGATACACTCAACAATTAACCACCTTGGTTCACGCTACCTCCTATTCAGAAGTAATCGAGCAAATAAAGCGCGACAGTTTCAGCTAAGTTGATAATCTAACCGAAACACCATATGCTACTGAAAACGATTCATCCCGGAGTTAGTCCGTAGCAGGAGTTTAGGGTGCCCCACGAAGACCAGCGTCCTGAATTGAAAGACTACAATGAATTCGATCTCGGCAATCTTGAACTCGACCACCTCGACTTAGAGGACGACCCTCCATTTTCTCCCACTCGCTGGCTCATTTTAACAGGCCTTTTGGGATTGGTTGGATTTGTCATCTGGTTTCCCAATTCCGATGCCTACCGCATGTCACCCAATGGACAAACCTATTTCTTCATCATCAGTGCACTCGCCATAGTCATAGGAATCTTTGGTGGACGCTGGCTGTGGGCGTGGCTAGAGGAGAGCGCCGAGCGCTACGCTCGAAATCTAGCCAATCAGCCGGAAAAACCAACGCGAGTGGTTTCCGCCACGGAGCGCTGGCTTACTCTCCTGGGAGCCATTGGCTCCCTGGTAGCCGTCGCCCTATTCAGTAATGACCATAGCGGACCTCCCGGGCAAGGTCCGTCAGAAAATTGGTGGATTATTTCTCTCGGAGCCCTTCTCAGTGCCTCTTTAGGGGGCCGCTGGCTCTTTATTCACGCCAACCGGCCGCAAGATGCCCTCCAACCGTCCCCCCCCCGAGAATTACCCAAGTGGTTTAAATGGATAACTTTTTCCGTTCTAGTAGCCGGGGCTCTCTTCGCTGTCTTTGGTAATACTATGGGCACGGGCGGCCCAAGTATTTTTGACTCTTCAACCTTTGGTGCCATTGGCCTGGTCGTGGGCACGTTTGGCGCAATTTGGTTGGCAAAGCGCTTTGACGAGCTGGAGCGACATTTTAAAGACTCCAATAAGAAATAAAGCGCAAAATTATGGGCATTCAACGCCTATCACCTTCCCACAAATCCACGTCAAATTCATTGACAAGTCTATTATTTGGGCTATTAGGGGGTCTTCTTCGTTAGGGGATTGAGATCTTAGAAGTAATTCTTTGCTACAATCCTGTTAACGTTTCAAGAAAATTTCACTCTCGTTGAGGAAATGCATGAGCACTGAAACCAAACGAGCTCCATCAAAAGAGAACGATTCTAACTCCGACGAAACCAAGTCAGTCTTCGCAGACAATCCACGCCTGGATCGTCGTATCATCGAGGGAATGCTCCAAGACCGAGAAACTCTCATGACAGAGATGAAAACCAAAGGCTTTAGCGAAGGCATTATCCTTCGACGCGCAGCTGAACTGGGTCTGAGCGAAGCACTCCTTCGTCAAGTCAAAGGAGTTGCTGCAGACCTAGCCGGAGAAAGACCGGGTCGACGTTCTGCCCCTGATGCTTTAGGAGCCAGAACTTGCCTCTCCTGCGATCGAGTTTTCTTGAGCACCGGACCAGGCAATCGTCTCTGCATGCGCTGTCGCGGCGGCGATGCCGGACTTGCAGCACTCTAACTCACATAATCATACAATCTGAGTTGACATCCTGCGCCTTCCAGATTAATCCACTCTTTCCGCAGTTGGCCCATCCAGCTGCTTAGGGTGAGCGTAGCTCAGTTGGTAGAGCTCCGGCTTGTGGTGCCGGCTGTCGGGGGTTCGAGTCCCCTCGTTCACCCCATTTAATTTACACTCTCCGTTTTCGCGATTTTTTTCTTAGGTAGCATGTTCTCATTGGTCAGCACTGGTGTGGTTTAATTAAATTGACTAAAGTCATTGTCTAGAATTAGAGGCGAATTCATTCTTATGGGTTCGCTCCAACAAGTATTTTCAACCAAGCCGCTGCATTTCGTGCAGTGCATTGAACTTTGTCCATGATTCCAGGCTATAACCACAACCTCGATTACGCAGGAAAACTATTTCACGTTCAGACTGAAGACTCTGGCCCTAATAGCTACACCATTACCACCGAATTATTTATCGGTGGGAATCTTCTTGAAAACCGCAAACACATCTACCACGAAGGTACAAACGCCCCTCCGCCCGAAACTGATATACGAACGCAAATGCAAGAGCAGCACAAAGGCATGATGCGTGACTTGATAAACGGCGTATTTGACGACGTTATTGACCAAAGAGCCCCCCTAGCGAATCAACTCGAGGGCCCCACCCCGATCAATATCCCAACCCCAGAAACTTCTGTGGCGATCTCCACTCCAATCCACCATGCCCAAGAAAAAACATCTCCAAGAAAGTCAGAGGTAAACTCCTCCTCTAACCCCGATGAATCCTTGCGGGATTTTGTTCTTCGTTATCTATCAGACCATGATTGAGTTACTTGCTCGTGCCACTCAACCATCGTATACAAAATTTCATTATGCCAATCATCGTAAATCTATCTGCTACATTGCTTCTTGGTGCCAGCCTAGCAGCGGCAACTCGATCCAGCCCAGCCTTTAAAGAGAGCTTTGTCAACTGGGTGCTGGTATTCTTGCTTGCATTCGTGGCCTTAGTCATCACCCCTGTTGCGACATTCGCCTTACGGTTCTATCCCCAATGGTCGATGCTATACCTTTTCGATCCACAAATATTTCCCAATCTGAATCAATGGCTCAATCCACTCTCTGCTCTGGCTGCTATCTCCAATTTTGCAACCGCAACCCTGGGCTACGGGCTCACACGAGCCGGGTATCTTTCAAAGACCCCAACGAAATATCTTACCCCATTTATCCTTAGTATTGGAGCACTCCTGGGCGTCCTCATACTTCAATTCGACCAACTGATATTCGTTGGTGACTACGACGCCTACT
>CAXGXL010000009.1:0-18499 GCA_964013555.1 uncultured bacterium | reverse complement strand
ACAATGCAATCGTTGAACCAAGCCTAAAAGATGCTCATCCAGGGGATCGTTTTCAATTTGAAAGACAGGGCTATTTCACTACCGACCCCGAGGATTTCACCTCTAACAATCTTGTATTCAACCGAATTGTTCCGCTTAAAGACTCTTGGGCAAAGGAAACATCCGCTCCTGCCCTACAAGAAGCAAGCACCGAAAAAGCGAGCGCAGTATCAAATAAAGAAGCAAGCACACGGAAACGGAAGCGAAAAAGCAAAGCAGCAGCACGAAACCAGGACCGGAAAGATCAACCTGAACTTCAAGCTGCGTTCGAGAAATTTCAAAGCGAGTACGGTCTCTCCCAATACGACGCCGAAATTCTCACAAGCACTAATGATATAATCTCGTTTTTTGAAGCGGCACTAGGGAGGCATCACAATCCAAAGCTAATTGCGAATTGGATCGTCAATGAACTTCTTCGAGAAATCAAAGATCACCCCATTTCAACGCTCAACTTTGGTGGTGCAAAACTAGGTGAACTCGTTGAATTGATCGACAACGAAACCATATCAGGCAAAATAGCAAAAACGGTATTCACCGAATTACTCCAAACAGGAAAAGCCCCCACGCTAATCGTAGAACAAAAGAATCTTCAACAAATCTCCGACCCGGTCCAACTTCAAGAAATCATCGACTCCGTTTTGGCCAACCATCACGAAATGGTTAGCCAGTACAAAGAAGGCCAAAAAAGCCGACTTGGTTTTTTTATCGGTGAGATCATGAAAACAACCCAGGGAAAAGCCAATCCTAGAGTCGTAAATCAGCTTCTTGCACGGAGTTTAAACTAGTTGGTATCCGAGTCTCCTCGGCCGACTCCTACTCAACAACGAAACTAAGCATTTGGTTTAATAGACTTTTTTCAATTCTAGTATTGTTCCCGCCCAAATCTTGAATCCAAGTCGATTTCGTTGCAGAATCCCTGTCTCGTGCCTTTAAACCAACGTTGAACGAACTTTCAATGGGGGAAAAACAGGAGCCCAAATTGATTGAAGCATCCAATCTTTCAAAAAATTACGATTCCTTTATAGCCTTAGATGATGTCTCTTTTTCGATACAAAAAGGTGATGTTGTTGGCCTCCTAGGCCCCAACGGTGCCGGAAAGACAACCCTCATTCGAATTTTGACTGGTTTCTTCGAAGCATCTAACGGACAAGTCACCATTAATGGGATAGACGTAGAAGAATCTCCTCAACGTATTCAACAAGAGATAGGCTATCTCCCAGAAAACACCCCGCTCTATGAAGAAATGCTGGTGCAGGAATATCTCACAATGATTGCCGATATTCGCAACCTGCCTATTGGCTCTAAGCGAAGCGCTATGCTCGGGGAAGCCATAGAAGCCACAGGCCTCGAAAACTACCTCACCAAACCCATTCACGAGCTCTCTAAAGGCCTCAAGCAACGTGTAGGCCTAGCCCAAGCAATTGTGCACCAACCTAAAGTGCTGATTCTAGACGAACCCACAAGCGGCTTAGACCCGACGCAAGTCGTGCAGGTTCGAGAACTCATTCATCGATTAGCTCAAACAAGTACAGTCTTATTTTCTACCCATATTCTTTCTGAGGTAGAGCAGGTCTGCGAACGAGCACTGATCGTACTCGGTGGCAAACTCCGAGTCGATGCCAAACTCATCGATCTTCGGGCTAGCCAAAGCGCCATATTAGGAATCGCCGAGACAGTCCCTGGCTCCGGAGTGCCTCAACTGGTTGAAGCGGGGGCATCCATCGAGCAGCCCCAAGATATACGGCAAGTTCTAAAGCAGCTCAGTGGAGTGCAAGCCGTTCGACAAATCTATTCTCGTCCGGGTTACCTCACATATGAAATCAATGGTGCTAACAAGGCAGATCTGTGTCGAGAAGCATTTGGGCTCGCGCGGAAATATGCATGGGAGCTCGGGGAACTACGCCCTGTGGAGAGAGACTTAGAAACTGTCTTTCAAGAAGTTGTTCAAGAAAACGATGCAGGACTTCACTAAATCGAGGAGAATTATCAATGCAACTCTTTAATCCCATTACTAGAAAAGAACTGCGTACCTATTTTCTTTCACCGGTCGCGCTTATTTTTATTGCAACGTTTTTGCTTTCTGCCTTCTTCGCTTTCTTCTGGATCGAAGGATTTTTCAGTCGAAACCTAGCCAATATTCGACCTCTATTTGAATGGCTGCCAATCTTATTGCTCTTTTTGGTCCCTGCCTTGGGCATGAGGCTGTGGAGCGAAGAAGACCGAATGGGTACCATTGAACTGCTTCAAACCTTTCCGATCGGCACTGGTAGTTTAGTGATCAGTAAATTTATCGCCGGGCTGGCCCTCATTACTGTCGCCCTCGCCCTAACCTTCTCCATACCTCTTACAGTTAATCTTTTGGGAAACTTAGATTGGGGACCGGTCTGGGGCGGCTACCTGGCCACAATTCTGCTAGCGGCAATGTACCTAGCAATTACTCTATGCATCTCCGCAATGACGTCGAGTCAACTCATTGCCTTGGTCTTCAGCTCGCTAGCCTGTGGGCTACTCTATTTGGTTGGCTCTCCTCCCGTAGTACAATTATTTGGGACCTCATTCGGAGAAATTTTACGGTCAATCGGAGCAGGCAGTCGATTTGAGAGCATTCTAAGGGGAGTTATCGACCTCAGAGACATTCTATATTATGCCTCTCTAACGACATTCTTCTTGCTGCTAAATACAGTGCTTCTAGAAGCACGTCGATGGAGCAACTCCCCTCGACGAAAAAATCAGCGATTCGGAAGACAGCTAAGCCTGGTATTGATTGGTCTCAACCTCCTAGCACTCAATATCATTGTAGCCCCACAACGATCACTTCGAATAGACCTAACAGAGCAAAATGAGTTTACAATTTCAGACGTAACCAAAGACCTTCTTAAGGGTATAGATGAGCCTTTACTAATACGAGGCTATTTCTCAAACAAAACTCATCCGCTACTGGCGCCACTGGTTCCGCGAATCCGAGATATTATTGAGGAATACGGTGCAATTGGTGGCAACTTAATTCGCGCGGAGTTTGTAGATCCAACTACCGATCCGGAATTGGAGAAAGAAGCAACCCACGAATACGGAGTTAGAAGCATCCCCTTTCAATTCGCCGATCGGCATGAAACATCGGTGGTTAACTCATTTTTCAACATCGTGGTGCGCTACGGTGACCAAATTGAAACTCTCAGTTTTAATGATTTGATCGAAGTTCAATCTAGGGGAATGGATATCGACATCCGGTTGAGAAATCTCGAATACGACCTTACGCGCACAATTCAAAAAGTGAAATACGGCTTCCAGAGCATTGAATCGGTCATTTCCCGACTGCCGTCAAAAGCTAAATTAACAGCATTTATCACCAGCGAAAGCCTCCCTGAGCCACTCAAAGAATTACCTGAGCGACTTTCTGCTGTTGGTAAAGAGTTTGAAGAACGAGGCAATCAACAATTTAGCTGGGAGATTATTGACCCAGATGCTCCCAATTCAACGCTATCGCGCGAGGAGATCTTCGAAAAGTATCGACTGGAGCCAATTACCATCGACCCCATGGCTCAAGAGTCCTTTTATCTCCACCTTATTCTTGAAGTAGGTGACTTTAAACAGCAGCTTGTCTTACCTGAATCCATCCCACAGGGGCTCATTCGCGGGAATCTACTAGCAGCCCTCAAACGCGCTGGTCACGGAAGTCTCAAGACTATTGGCTGGGTTACTCCACAACCTCAACCTCTAAAACCAGGGATGCCTGGGGCCAACTACCCTGGTGCCAAGACAAATCCGCCGAGCTTTCGAATGCTTAAGAAGACCCTGGCGCAAACCTATGAGGTTCGCGAAGTCGACCTAAGTCAAGGCAGTATTCCTGGTGATATTGACATCCTCCTCAATTTAGATCCCAGAGATCATGGGGAAGAAGAGCGCTTTGCGATAGATCAATTTCTTATGCGAGGAGGCAGCGCAATCATCGCCACCAGCAAATACTCCATGGCAGACAGCAACCAATTCGGAGGTCAAAACTCACTAGGGGTCCAGCAAAACGAATCCGGCCTAACTGACCTCCTGGCTCACTACGGTGTTGAAATTGACGATACAGTTGTTTTGGATAAACAAAATGCCGCATTTCCCATTCCGGTAACCCGTAACGTAGCGGGGATCCAAGTCGAAGATATTCAGATGATCAGCTATCCGGGCTTTGTTGATATCGCCGGAGACCAACTTGACAAAGATAATATTGCTTTGTCCGGCCTGCCTAGAATCGTCATGCATTGGGCCTCTCCGGTAACCCTAAACCGACCATCAGATAATGAGTCTCAAACGAGCTCAGTTCAACGCACGACACTTATGTACTCCTCCCCAGACTCCTGGACGGTCGACAACTATACTGCTCATCCCGACTTCATGAAATTCCCGAAAACAGGATGGGAAACCTCCACAGATACAAAAAAGTACCCGCTAGCAGTATCGCTGATGGGCACAATGACGAGCTTTTACGCCGATTCTGCTCCGGAATTCGACCAAGGTGCCGCCGGCTCTACCAATTCAGACAAACCAGTTTCAGTTATCAAGCAGTCGCCCGAACACAGCCGCTTGGTGGTTTTGGGTAGCGCCTCATTCGTCACCGACTGGGTAAGCCACCTCAACCGTGGAGTCTCTGACGCGCATCTTTCTAATTTCCAACTTATCCAAAACCTCACGGATTGGTGCTTAGAAGATGTCGCTCTTTTGAGCATTCGTTCCCGAGGGAATTACGCTCGAACTCTTATTTCTCTGCCGCTTGCTAACCGTCGCTGGCTCGAATGGGGAAATTACCTCGTAGCACTCTTGTCTATTCTAATTATTGGACTAGCCTCGCTTGGACGAAGACATCGAGCGAAGCCACTAGACCTATCTTCACCTGAAAATAACGACTCAATTCAATACACCGGCGACAAGGAACCCGCAGTATGAAACGACTATGGAAAAACAACGGAATTTTGACTCTTATTCTATTCCTGCAAATTGGTTGGATTGGAGTCCAGAGTATTCAAAGCCCAGATACTTCAACCCATAAAAAGCGCGCTAAACTATTGGAGAACTTTAGTAGCGACAAACTAGAGGAGTTGAGCATTACCGGCTCCGAGTCTGAAGCCGCCAAAGTGGTTCTTGAGCGACAAGACCTCCAATCGGAGTGGCGTATTCGAGAGCAAGAGGAATACCCGGCTAATCCGGTCAAGGTAAATAGGATCCTTCGAGAGCTGACTGGGCTTCAAATTGCGGAAGTTGTATCAACAAGCTCCCGTCACCACATCGATCTTCAAGTAGGCGATTCTTCTTTCCGAAAAAAGGTGATTCTCCGCAATAATGACACCGAAGAAATTCTTTATTTTGGTAAAAATGGCAGAGGGGACTCAGTCCACGTCCGCCTCCAAAATGACGATACGGTGTACACTGTTCGAAATTTTTCGACCTGGAGTCTCGAGGCTCAACCTAAAGCATGGCTTAACCCAAAGTATGTAGACCTAGAACCGGAAAAGATTGCTGCATTTTCGCTTAAAACTCAGGACAAATCCTTCCAGCTACGACGACAAGCGGGAAGCAATTGGACCATCGAAATTGGCGATAAGAGTCCTGTCCCAGCCGAGAGCGGGAAAGTTACTTCATTTTTGCAACAACTCAATTCCCTGAAACTCAAAACAGTTGTAGGCAAAGCCTCTGAACATAGCGAACGCCTTTTGGCCTCTAAGCTAAAAATAGAAATTGGGTTAGAGAAGTCTAGTGTTAATATCCCTGAGCCCGCAAAAAGCCCCACCCTTTCTCAAGAGCCTATTCCCATCGGGACAACTCTCAAACTCCACCTAATTGCTCCCAGCGCCGAAGCCGAAAAGTACGAAATGTGGTTAGAAGGTGATGAGCATGTTGTCACAATGGACCAAGAAAGCCTGAACTCGATTCTTGAAGTTAGCCAAACTAGTTTCTTCCCCTAAGCTATCCTCTGCTCTACTTTCGTGAAACAACCTTTTTCAATGGACTAAGCTCAACTTCATCTACCACCGTATTTAAGGGAAGACTGAGCATCATCGAAACGACCTCAGCCACATCACAAGCGGCTATTGCATTGGCTGAATCCTTACCCGGCTCAAAAGATAAATCGTCAAAAAAGGGTGTTCGAACCATTCCTGGGTAGACCCCCATGACCCGAATACCATTACGTGAGCATTCCTGTCGCAAAGACTGAACCATGCCCCGTAAACCAAACTTTGCAGCACAATAAAGCGTACCTTTTGCAGAGCCTCGCAATGAAGCCTCAGAGCCAGTGACAATCAAATCTCCCGCTCCATGCCGCTTAAAATAAGGAACAACCGCCCGGGCAACGTAAAGATGACTTAAGAGATTACTTTGAATAGCAGCATCGATTTGTTTCATCGAAAATTCTTCAAGGGATCCCATCGCCCCTGTACCGGCATTGGAAACGACCGCGCCCAAATTGGGAAAGTCAGAAAAAACCCCCTCAAAGACCTGAGTGACTTCGGCGTGGTTAACCAAATCACATCGCCTCGCGTGGTAAGAGTCCGTCCGAGGCTCAAATTTAGTATGGTCACGAGCAAGACCAATTACGGTATCCCCATTAGCCAATAGTTTTTCGCAAATAGAACGCCCAATTCCGCTTGAGGAGCCCGTCACTACGACACACCGACTCATATTTCAGACTCCTGCATACACGTAAAAACAAGCGCTTGCGGAACATATCGCTCCAATTCATCACGGCAAAAATCCATCATTTTCTTCTCGATTTGGTCCTCATACGAAACCATCGCTCCTCGTTTTTCCATAGGTCCCGCAAAGAGCTTTTCACGTGGATATAATTTTGTAATGGTATCAAACATTGCTTTGGGAAAACGCATGGGGCCAAAGCTAATGGAATGAACTTGCTCTGGCTCAACGGCCTCGAAGACTGCTGCAAACAATTCTCGATAATTCTCCTCAAAGTTCGAGTGATAGATCAATGGGTCAAAACGTAGACCTATCCGCCAACCTTCGCGGGCTAAGCGTTTTATAGCACTAAGTCGCTGCTTAATTCGGGGGGCACCGTGCTCGACGCTGCGAGCAATTTCATCCGGTACGAGGCTATAAGCAACAACGCAGTTCTCAATTGGCTTAAGTTTTAAAAGCCCCTTGATTTGAACACTCTTGGTTCGCAATTCCAACACAGCCCGGGGCCGAGAAGCAAAAAACGGAATAAAATTCTCAACAAAATGGGTTACGGAATCTAGAGCCAGAGAATCACAGTCATAGCCTGAAAAAAAATACAACTGGTCGTTCGGAAATTCTTCGAGGCGCCCATCAATGGCCTTTTGAAAGTCCTCGAAATTCACAAAGAGCACATAATGAGCAGAGCGGTACATTCCCTGCAAGAAGCAATACCGGCAGTCGTAAACGCAATTGAGCATGTGGGAAAAATAAAAATTATGCCGTGAACCAATGCCATAACCTTGTGGAGCAGGCAAAACGTGTCCTTTAAACTTCTCTGCCAAAATTAAAGCGGGGCGTTTTTTTTGTAGTCGGAAATTCTGAGAGCTGAGATTGAATACCTCCGAATACCGTTCACATGAAATTTTAGTTGCCTGTGGAAATCGTTTTACCAACGTCTGTGTCCGCTCGTGCTGCTGCACAGAGTCTTCAATATAAACCGTACTAATCATGATTGTATCGAGGGCATTTTCGATGAGTGAGAAAAGTCGATAGGTGTTGTATCCAAAATCCCTTTAAGTTCAGCTAAAACAATCTTTGGAGTGCTTTTTTCACTAATTTCCCCCATAGGATCTCGATCGGGCATCACAGCTTCCCACCGCCTCAAAAGTCTTCGCAATTGATGGGACTGTGCAACCGTAAAATGAATGCTTCTTCTTAGCTCCTCATAAAACAAGGGTTCGGAAGAAATAGATGTAGCCTCCCTCGATAAGTCGAGAAGTTCATTGACCACCAGCTCTATGGACTTCATCTTGTTCGCAATCGAGCCTTTGACATTCTCTTTTGTTATCTGAGCAATAGGATGGTCGGGTGTATCTGAAACAACCTTAATGGCCTGAACCAATTCCACGGTTCCAAACCTCATTGCAGCACCACAAAATCCCGAAGCCTCCATTTCAACCACACCACTTTTTGGGTACTCATCTGATGGCCTATCAACTGTTTGAATCTCGGTCGACGGACACAATCCCAAGCCAGGTCCTTGAAAAATCTGCGAGGGGTACCAGTTTCTCAATCCACCCGCATCTGAAATCTTATGCCCAATAATTAAGGTCCCCAAACTATGGGTAGCAGATCCTGCAATTCCGATATTTAGCCATGCATCATTTTTTGTTGCTTGCGCACGCTGAGCCAAAAAACCCACCGCCGTAGCAGCTACAATCTTGCCAACCCCACACTGAATCAACCAATGAGTACCATCGGAGTTGACAAAAATAGGAAACGAACTCACGGTGCTATCCCGGGTCATATGCCAATGCTCAACCAAAGGCTTGGCTTCAGCCGCGAGGGCTACAACCATAAACACGCGTCCTTTAGTCACGAAACTCTTCCTCGGAATTATATTTTTTCCAATGGTTAAGTTGATATTCGTAGGCACGTATTTTCTCGTTATCTCTTCCCCGTTTCTTAGCCCCCAAAAGAAAAATACGTAGCTTTTCCATGAGAGTATCCATAACCAGCCTACGCTTAGCCAAACTCAAGTGCGGCGCATTCAATATCTTTTCAAGAGCCTGAATCCTAAACCGATCCATCCCCCAATATTCACGAGAAAGTTGGTCTTCATGACCACCGTATTTCTTAATCAAGGGTTCTTTTACAAATAAAACCTCGAATTCGGAGCAAACTCGAAGCCACAGATCGTAGTCTTCGCAAGCAGGCAAGGTCTCGTCAAAATGACCTACCGCATCAAGTAGGTCGCGATGCATAAGAACGCTAGAAGGAGAAACGCAGCATAACGGTAAACAATGTTTAAAGATATCCCCACCGTATTTTGCATGCTTCTTCATGGGATTAACCCGCCGTCCATTGCGGATCCAAATCTCCTCGGTATGGCAAAAAAGAAAAGTAGGGTTGTGCTGAATTTCCCTAAATTGCTTTTCCAATTTCTGAGGCAACCATTGGTCGTCAGAATCAAGTAAAGCGATCCAAGGCTGCGAGGCATTTTCTAGTCCTACATTTCGAGCGGCACTGACCCCCTGATTTGGCTGGTAAAAGTACTCTACCTCAGGAAAGTCATTTGCCAACATCGCGGCAGTATCGTCCGTCGACCCGTCATCCACCACGATGAGCTGAGCCGGTTTTCGACTCTGCGCCCTTACCGAATCCAGAGCCCTACCAAGCAAAGCGGAACGATTGTAGGTGGGAATAATCACACTGACCGGAACTGTGTTCATAAAGCGATTCCTTAGCGTACAGTTGGAGCCAATATCAAAATACCCCAAACTCTCAAGAAGTAAATTATTGAATATTTTCAGAAACTTATTATAGCCCACTTCCATTCGGAGCCACCTGGTCACGCGCGGTCTCGCCCCTGAAGGCTCCCTCTCACATCGTTTTCTAAATACCCGCAGTAATCGGCGAAACTCCAATCCACCGCGGCCTCTCAGCAAAAAAATTACGACCTCGAAAGCGAAAGTTATCCCCAAGCTCTAGGGGTGTCCCCCGCCAAATCGGAGGCAATGAAGCCGGGCTTGCTGCTCTCGCACAAAAACAACCTTTCCTCAGCACTCAATAACAGGTAAAGTCCGCGGCCGACTCTTTTTGAGAGTGTGAATTACAATTCATTGCCACAGGATATCGTTAACCATGAAAGTTGCTGCTGATTTCGATCCCACCAATCAAATTGCCCATGAATTAAACCTGCCTGAGGGCTCGGTGAGAGCTACTATTCAACTATTGGGCGAGGGGAGTACGGTCCCATTTATCGCACGATACCGCAAAGAAATGACCGGTAGTTTAGATGAAGTGCAAATCCGGACCATTGAAGAAAGACGGGCCTACCTGCTCGAAATGGAAACAAGGCGCGCTACGATTCTCAAATCCATTGAAGATCAAGGTAAACTCACTCCAGAGCTAAAGAATAAAATTGCTTCGTGCGCAACAAAATCAGCATTAGAAGACTTGTACCTTCCCTACAAACCCAAGCGGCGAACTAGAGCCACCATAGCCCGGGAAAAAGGTTTGGAACCACTCGCACTTCTTATCCTGCAACAGCCCGAACATGGAGATCCGACAAGCGAAGCAGCTAATTTTATCAATGCAGATAAGGGAGTTGAAAACCTTGAAGATGCATTCAAAGGCGCCAAAGACATCGTTGCCGAGATAGTTGCCGAAAATGCCGAGATTCGAAAAGCCCTTCGCGACGTACTCAAAAGTGATGGGCAACTCTGCTCAAAAGCAGTTCCAGACAAGCTCACCGGACCAACAAAATTTGAACAATACTACGAATTCGCGGAACCCGTCTCAACCATTCCCTCCCACCGCTTCCTAGCTATTCGCCGAGGTGAACGTGAAGGCGTCTTGCGAGTCAATTTGGACATTGAAGAATCGAAAACAATCCCATTTATGACATCTACCATGGGGGTACAAAGCCATTCGCCTTACTCTTCACTTCTACAAGAGGCAATAACGGATGCGTACAATCGACTCTTAGCCCCGAGCCTTGAGACGGATATTCGCGTCGATCTAAAAATGAGCTCCGACCGCGAAGCAGTAGATATCTTTGCTAACAATCTTCGCAATCTTCTCTTGGCCGCTCCTTTGGGCTCCAAAAGCATCGTAGGCATTGATCCCGGACTGCGAACAGGCTGTAAATGCGTCGCACTAGATGCAACCGGCAAATTTGTAGAGAATATGACCATCTACTTAACAAAAGGTACCAACGCCGCAGCTCAAGCTAGACTCGAATTTGGAGCCTTTATTCAAAAACATACTCCGTCAGTAATTGCCGTCGGAAATGGAACGGGAAATCGCGAAACCGAAACCTTTGTACGAACCTTGTTAAAGGAAATGCAAATAACCAATATCCCCGTTGTCCAAGTCAACGAAGCCGGTGCAAGTGTTTACAGCGCTTCAGAAATAGCCCGTGATGAATTTCCTGAGCTAGACTTGACTATCCGAGGGGCGATTTCAATAGGAAGACGGCTTCAAGATCCCCTTGCGGAATTAGTCAAAATTGAGCCCAAATCCATAGGTGTTGGGCAATATCAGCACGACGTGCATCAACCTCTTTTGAGTCGTAAACTCGGAGAAGTCGTCGAAAGCTGCGTGAATCACGTTGGGGTAGACCTCAATACCGCCAGCGCTCCTTTGCTTTCGTACGTTGCAGGAATCGGACCTTCCGTAGCGAAAAAGATCGTATCCCACCGGGAAGCACATGGCCGCTTTAACTCTAGAAGCTCCCTACTGGATGTAGCTGGATTGGGTCCCAAAGCATACGAACAAGCGGCAGGCTTTCTCAAAGTTCATGGCAGCTCACACCCACTGGATGCATCAACTGTCCACCCAGAACGATACCCACTCGTCGAACAAATGGCGCAGGATTTAAAACAACCGCTCGATAAGCTCTTAGGTAATTCCTCTTTGATTCGCCAGATTGACATTCAGAAATACATCACCGACGCCATCGGGGAGCCTACTCTCGCCGATATCATCAAAGAACTTCAAAAGCCCGGACGTGATCCCCGAGCAACCTTCGATCCTCCCAAATTTAGAGACGACGTGACAACCATTGGGGACCTCAAAGAAGGCATGCACTTCGAAGGTATTGTTACCAACGTCACCGCCTTTGGTGCCTTCGTTGATATTGGAGTTCATCAAGATGGCTTGGTTCATATCTCGGAGCTCGCCGACCAATTCGTCAAAAATCCGGCCGATGTGGTCAAGGCGGGCGACAAGCTTAAAGTTCGTGTGATCGGGATTGAAATCGACCGCAAACGAATCGCTTTGAGTGCTCGCTCCGATAGCGCGCCAAGCGCACGACAGGCCTCGGGAACATCACCGGAGCCAACTAGAAGTAGGGCCGGCAGAAAAGGAAACAAGCAAGCTCCACCCTCGAAGCAAAGGCGAAATAGCTCGTTTTCCCACAACCCCTTTGCCAATCTTCTCACGAAGTAACTTAGTAAAGAAATGGTCTTCTCATTATCACCCCCATTGAGCTATTCCTTATTTGCACAGCCCCTATAGGAAAACGTTATGTACCGTTTTAGCATACACTTTTTTGTCTTAGTTGGTATCGCAATCTGGTTTGGTTGTATTGAGTCTCCCAAAGAACCAAAAGCGGTTTCTGCCCCCAATGAACTCGAAGCACAAACCGGCGTAGTACCAAACTCGAATTCAAACAACGAAACCGACACGAAAAATCCGGTGGTAGAAGTGGTTCCATTTGAATGCGAGGGTGCCAATTGCGCCGGAGAAAGCTGGCCCGATTGGGAATTACTTGATTTTCAACCCAATAGCCCGCGCTACGAGGAGTTCTACGGCCTTAACGCATTTGTAGGAAAAACAACGGTCGTGGTCTTGTTGGCCGGATGGTGCAGCTACTGCCGAAGCCAAGCATTGCATCTGCAATCGCTTCATACTGAACTTCAAAATGAAGGGGTTCAGATCAATGTAGTAGTCCTAAATAAGATAAACGCCAGCAACCCACGCCACCAAGATGCCTTAATTTATGTTCTAGACGAAGAGAACCAGATTCAAAAAGACCTAAATGGCAACCCAATTTATAGATGTACCTTTCCGCTCTTTCAAGACAGCGAAGAGAGCAACGTTTGGGAAGCCCACAATGGCAAGAAAGACGATTTTTATATCTATAATTCGGAAGGCATTTTGGAGGTCTTTCTACCGAAAAGCCAATCTCAATATGTCTCCACCAATCTCTCCACCGAAGAAGGTTACGGCAACCTCAAGCAGGCCATTTTGAGCGTCTATCGTGGTGAAAGTCCTTCAGACCAATAGGCATGCTTCGTGTAGAGCGAATAAGTTCCAGCTTGGTCCCCTAGATTTCTTACCACAACCAATTCAATTTCGATGGTAGATGTCGAATTCTTCCGCAAGGGAAAGTGCAGTGTGATCGGCTCTAAAATGGAATAGATCGTTAACTCTTTTCCTGAAGCCAAATATGCCCTGACCTCTAAAGCTCGCGGCCAAACCCGGCCGACTCCCATTTGGGAAACCGTATCAAAATATAGAGTGCTTGGTTCTTGCTTGGAACGGACAAAGCGAGTCATGGCATCTCTCGTGGGAAGCTCTACCCAAGTTGGGTCCAAAAGCACACCATGCCCGTTGGGGGGATTCGGCCCAAGTGGCATATCCTCAAATTGAAGAGCCAGAATGTCCCAATCCACCTCAAGGCGAAAGAGCTCCGGAGTCTGACTAAAGTCGACCTTCACTAAACAATTCAGTGTAGGCTCAACCGGGATGCATGCCCAAAGCCCCAACAAATAATAGAGTGCTCCTGCACGTTTAATGTCCATCAAAATTAGGTGAATCCTCTTGTGAATCGGCCGAATCTTCCCCTGAATGACCTTCATCTTGGGGTGGCTGGTAAAATGGATACCCCGCTTCTTTCCATTCGATGTAGCCTTCGTTCAAAACCCGCACTTTATCGTAACCTCTTTCCTTAAGAACATTTGCAGCATGCTCCGACTCATTATGAGGACAGGCGCAATAAGCCACAATCCACTTGTCTTTAGGTAAAACCGAATAGCATTTTTCCACATCATAAAAAGGCATCGAAACCGCACCGGTGATGTGATCCCACAAATAATCCCCGCCCGGCCGAGCATCTAGCATTACCAATTCCTTGCCTGCATCGTAGGCCCTAAACACACTCTCGTTCGATTCGTAAAGATCTCCGTCTTCTTCCCACTGCGGTTCTCCAGTGGAAGGATCCCCTACAATATTAAGTTCACTGCACCCATCGACCGATGGCCCTGTAGCCTGATGCTCAATGGGCCTTGTCCAACTTCGCATCAAGGCTACCAAATCATTGATTTGCTTCTCGGAGAGAATATCCTTGTACTTTAGCATACTGGTATTCCGTCGGCCTTCTTCAACGGCATACTTTAGAAAACCATCGGACACCGAGTTCAAAAAAACGGGGTTATTTAAACTCAACCCGAGAGCACCTTCCCCCTCTGCTCCATGGCATAAAGCGCATTCCGCCTCATACACAACCTTGCCAGATTCAATATCTCCCACGATGGTATCCGTGGAGAAGGTCACCCGTTCCTCTCGAGACCAATAACGCATAAATGCAATCAAGTCGGCTACCATATCGTCGGTTAAAGGCCCTGAAAAGGCATTGCCAAAAGCGGACATCTGCGTACCAGGACGTCCCTGAGTAATAGACATGTACAAGAATTCATCTGTCGATGACTTGAGAAAATCCGGATTGTTTAATGCATTGGCTCTAGGAGAGAGATACCCCTCCCCTTTTTGGCCGTGGCAAAGGCCACAATATTGTTCGTAATGAGCTCGCCCACGCGTAACCTCTGGTGGCTCCTCGCCCTGACAAGCGATAGAGAAAGTAGCCAATACAAAGGAAAGCAAAACATTCTTTTTCATAGTAGATGGGTAGTAACTAGCCATGGGAGCGTCAAGGTATCGTGCATAGCCATTAAGAGATCCCATGACTTTTCTATAGATGCACTGCGGCAAGGGAAATGAAATTTTCAACTGAAAAAAGGAAGTTAGGCGCTCTCCTAAAGAAAACACAGCGGAAACAATCAGATCACCAAATCTTACGATAACAAACGAACCCCATGACCAGCCGCTCCTACAAGCCCCGAAGCGTCCCGAAATCTCCGCAGCTATTGAATCACTCCCCTATCTAAGCCCCTTGTGGTTATCAAAAGCGGCAAGCACTTTTGTTGAGAAAATAAAACTCACCCTGCCCACTGCCGAGTGCCCTCAATTAAGGTGGGTAAAGCCTTTCAAACCAGGCTTACAAGTCCAACAAAACCAAATTTGGATTTTCCCTTGCGCGGCAGAAAAACCGAAGGCATAAATTATCTAAGGCCCTTTTTGTGTAAAGAAGTAAGATGAGTTCTAAACGTAATCAACCGAGCAACCCAGCCCTTATGAGGATGCTAACCGAGGTAACCCCCAAGCGCGAGGAACTCCTTGTTCACCCAATGTACTACGCCATACATAGCCTCGAACAAGTTCGCACCTTTATGGAATTTCATGTCTTTGCGGTCTGTGACTTCATGTGGCTGCTCAAATCACTTCAAAAGGAATTAACGTGCTGTGATGTTCCTTGGCGCCCAAGCCAAAATTGGCTCAGTTGTAGAATTATCAACGAAATTGTCCTGGAAGAAGAAAGCGACGAAGGACCTGAGGGCACTTATTGGAGTCACTACGAAATGTACCGTGCCGCTATGGCCAAAGCCGGCGCCGATACAACTACGGTTGATAAGTTCTTTGATATGCTAGAAAAAGGCTATTCCGTCGAAGGGGCTCTCTACAAACTTCCGATAGCGAAGACAACGAAGTCATTCGTTCTGTCCACCTGGAACACAATACAATCGGGCTCGCTGCCAGCAATCGCCGCATCGTTTGCAGTCGCGAGAGAGAATGTTATTCCAGACATGTTCACCCAACTCATCGGCAAGATTCATAGTTCACATCCCCAGGAATTAGACTTGTATCTCGAATACCTCAATCGCCACATTGAACTAGACGGGGAAGAACATGGCACAGCCACTCTTCACGTTCTCAACGAGGTTTGCCACAATTCACCACAAGCGTGGCGTGAAGCCAAAGAAAGTGCAGAACGCGCCTTAGAAGCACGAATCAAACTATGGGACGGAGCTTTTGAAGCCATCACTGACTCTCCACTTGTGGCCAGCTCATCTTCTCGTCTCTGGGAGAGATTTGCTAAAACCGAGCCCTAGCTCGCGAGCCACAACATTCCACTTCAAAACCAAGGGCTTGAACTTCGAGATTCACCCACTGCCGCAGTGAAATTTAAGGACCAGTATTGAATTTGACGAATCAAGGATCTAGAGATTCCCAAATGAGTAGGAGCTTGGCCGCCCGGGGCTACTAGGAAGCTAATTAACCTCTCTCTTAGAAGCGCAACGGCTAAGTGCCCTCGTTGTCAAAGAGCGAAGGTAGGTCGGGAGGCACTATGGATTCAACAAGCTCATCCTCAGGAAGTTCGACACTTTGAGTCTGAAGTTGGGCCTCAACCGCCTTCGAAACCGCGTGGCCCAAGAAATTGAGAAACTCGTTAAGCCCCTCACCGGTGACGCTGGAAAGCGCATAAAAAGGAAGACCCTTTTCTTTCGCGTAGGCTTCTAACTCGGAGGCCATCTCCTTACATTCTGGCAAATCAATTTTGTTGAGTACAATCACTCGCTCAACATCACGCAGTGAAGCATCATGAGCCGCAATTTCTGCTTCAATTGCCTCAAAATCCTCAATAGGATCCCGCCCTGGCTCTTCCGGACAAACCGTCACTAAATGAACGATCTTGCGAACACGTTCTACATGCCGCAAAAAACGGCTTCCTAGTCCGGCCCCGTCGCTAGCACCAACAATTAAGCCTGGAACATCAGCAACCACATAGTGCTGCATATCCCCAAATTGAACGACTCCCAGATTCGGAGTCAACGTAGTAAAAGGATAGTCAGCAATTTTGGGCTTAGCCGCGGAGATTCTGGCGATTAAAGATGATTTCCCAACACTAGGCATCCCCACTAAACCCACATCAGCTAAGAGCTTAAGCTCTAAACGAAGCTCAAACTCCTCACCAGGTTCACCTGGTTGAGAAAACCGAGGAGTCTGCCGCCGTGAATTCTTGAAATGAGCATTGCCTTTACCCCCACGGCCTCCCCGCGCCGCTACAAATTTCTGGTTGGGCTCGGTTAAGTCAATCAAAAGTTCATCGGTCTCGCGGTTGTAAATCGAAGTGCCAACCGGAACCCGCAGCACAACATCCGCACCGTCTGCCCCCGAACATTGATTGCCTTCACCAGGTCTCCCATTGCCAGCCAAATGCCGTGGACGAAAACGATAATCCAAAAGAGTACCAAGCTGGGAATCAGCTAGAATGACAACGTCCCCACCTTTTCCGCCATCACCACCGTCAGGGCCACCCTTGGGGACATACTTCTCGCGCCGAAAGGAAATACAGCCCTGACCACCGTTCCCTGAACGAGCCAGTACTTTTACCTCATCGACAAATTTATATCCCATATCGTTTACTCAAAGGACTCTCGAGCCCAGCAAAAGTAGCCACAAGCAAGTAGCCACAAGCAAGAACTCAAAAAAGGAGCGAAGAGAAGAGGTGCGAGGACCTATGTATTAGGATGCAGGAGCAGCGGTCACAACTGCGTGAGTTCGATTCTTACTCTTGGTGTAATTAACAATACCGTCTTTGAGAGCGAAAAGAGTAAAGTCTTTTCCCATTCCTACGTTCTTACCTGCCCAAACTTTGCTGCCCGTTTGGCGAACAAGAATATGACCAGCAAGAACAATCTCACCGTCGTGGCATTTTACACCGCGATACTTCGGATTCGAGTCGCGACCGTTACGAGTAGATCCTTGACCTTTTTTATGAGCCATTCTTAATTACCCCGTAATTCCAGTAATTTCGATTTCAGTAAAGTCTTGGCGATGTCCAATGGTTTTGTGAAAGCCTTTGCGACGCAACTTCTTGAAAACTCGAATTTTCTTGTTTTTGCCTTGGTCTACGATTTTAGCAGAAACCAAAGCCCCCTCAACGAGAGGCTTACCTACTCGCGGCTCACCATCACCACCGACCAGTAATACGTCATCGATAGTTAACTCGGTACCAACGTCTCCGGTCAATCGATCGACTTTCAAACGTTCACCAGCACTTACTCGGTGCTGCTTTCCACCCGTGCGAATGATTGCGTACATCTTAAACGCTCCTCAAACCGTCTGAGTCAATTCATAAGTGAAGAGACTAATTAAACGGACTGCTATCCTCAAACTTCCCATTGACTGGCTCCCTTTTAGGGAGACCAAAAGCTGGAAAGAGTGGGCTATGTATGGAACCCGCCTCTGGTTGTCAAGCACAGATCTGGCCGGCTAGGAAAATGAGTAAGGCTCCAAGTCGGGGGATTTCCTATAGAAGATCGCCCGCGATACAACCCAGGCTAATTGCGCTAGGAACCAGAGCTGCTATTTCAGTACTTCGCTTACCATACGGGTAAAGATTGCTTTGTATTCAATAACTTCTGCTTGTTTTCACGACTAAGATAAAACGCCCCGTTTTCAACAAACTCCCATCATTCCAGGCACCCTTTCATAAAAGACTCTAATCCCGGTAAGCATTCTACTGAAAATCGCCTCTAGCGACGCACCAAAACTCCTTGCTCTTCCAGAAAGTCCCGGATCGTCCCTTTTTGCTCGTCCGTCATTCCAACCCACAAAAACGCTATACCGGGAGTTTCATCCCATTTCGTATCCAGGTCGTACTCGTTCACCCGCACAACTT
>CAXGXL010000008.1:0-18664 GCA_964013555.1 uncultured bacterium | reverse complement strand
GGAAAACTGGAACCACGAATGATTCATACGATGCCTGGTTTATGGGGTTTACGCCGGGGTTGGTTACCGGTGTTTGGGTCGGACACGATAAGAAGGAGCGCCCTCTCGGTGTAGGTGAATACGGTGGTAAATCTGCGTTGCCCATATGGGTTGATTATATGTCGAAGGCGCTTCGTGACTATACCAGCGACAAGCGGACCATGATTGAAACACAAGGGTTTCGCCCGCCATCTGGTGTGGTTCAAGTCGCTATTGATCCCGAAACGGGTTTGTTGGCCCGTCCTGACTCGGACCGCTCTGTTAATGAGTATTACCGATCGGGAACAGAGCCCACAGAGTATACACCTGATAAAGTGGTTATAGATCCAATGGAGATGAGTCTCTTTGATGCAGATACGCCTCTTTAACCCAAGAAGGTTGTCGAATTTGTGAGATAGGAGGCCGGCAAAATACTGTTCTGGTCTCCTCGGAGAAAGTTATGAGTCGAAAAGAACGATGTTTGACAGGTGTAAAAGTAGGAGGGAGCATCGGGCTCTTCTATTTTATTGCAGATTTAGTGGGGACTTTTTCTGCCATTGGGGAGCTCTTTGCAGCAAACTTGGATGGCTTTTTGATTCTTGGGTTTGCTTGCATACCAACGGTCGCTGTAGGGGCTCTATTGGGGGCGCTAGTTGGATTGTTTATTCCTCCGCATAGAATACCATCGGTGAAGAAATCTGCGTTGTGGAGTTTGGCCTCTCTCGTTTTTGTTGCAATTGCATTCGGTGGCTACTGGAGTAGAAAGGGGCGTCAGCTTTCGCCACCTACAATGGAGCGGCGGGTTGCCAATCAAGGTTCACCGCCCGTTTTGTGGATAATGATGGATACCTTACGAGCGGACACGCTCTATGGGGCCGATTATAATTTTGAATTAGCGCCCGAGATAGGCGAGTTTGCGAAAGAAGCTTTGGTGTTTACGGATGCGGAAGCAACTGCGGGCTGGACGATCCCTTCTACGGCGAGTCTTTTTTCTGGAATTCACAATTTGACGATGGATGCTTCTGCTGGCTATTTGCCGAAGTGGGCTCCGACTGTGGCTGAACATCTCTATGCTTCAGGCTACCAAACCCATGCTGTTGTGGATAATGTTATAGTTGAACCTAGAAGTGGCTTTGGGGCTGGGTTTGAAACGTTTTTTCAAAAATCATCGTTTCGGTTTGCGTTTTCTATGCCGGGGTTTCGCTTGCTCCCCGAAGTGATACAAATGCATTTGCGCACCGCCCTCAAGACTTTTTATTTTGGCGCTCCGGGGGTGACTGCGAAGGCGATTCGCATGATTGAAGATGCACCGGACGATCCACTTTTTCTCTACGTGCATTATATGGATCCCCATGCGCCTTACGATAGTCACCCAGAGATAGCTCCAGACCCAAAAGAGGGCGAGCCTATCTTTTATTACAAGTGGCGCAATTATTTGCTTGAGGGGGGAAGTGAAGTGCCCACTCCAGGTCAGCAACTTATGCTCAAGCACCGATATGAAACCGAAGTTACATTTATGAGTCGTCATATCAAAGAGTTATTGGATGTGTGGTATAAGCGTTACGGTAAAACCGGTTTGATCATGTTTACCTCAGATCATGGGGAGGAGTTTTTGGAGCATGGAAATTATGGCCATGGAACCTCTGTGCATCGCGAGCTTGTGAATATTCCATTGATGTTTCAATTTCCTGAAGGGACACTACCTCCGGAAAAGTCAAAAGGCTTGGTTGACCGGCCCATAAGCTTGATAGACGTCTTGCCAACGACTCTGGATGCTATTGGAGTAGAACCTACTTTTGAGGATAGTGACTTTCGCATTCAAGGAAAAAGTCGATTGCCATGGCTACAAGGAAAGAGTGCGTACACACCACGACCTTTGTTTGCGACGCATAGTCGCAACAAACGGCGGAGTTATCGGTATCGAGAACTGGACGAAGTGTATCTTAAGACGACATTCTATAACGGGAAGGTCGATCGTGGATTTTATGATTTGGGATTGGACCCTTACGAACAAAGTAATTTGATGGGGAACGAATCCAAGGCTCCTGCGAGTGCAGAAACTTTATCGTCGCGCTTCGAGATCGCTGCGAAAGGGTTATGGAAGTCTCACTCTGCGCTTACACAAGAGGAAAAAGATGCTAGCGAGGAGTCTCTGCGAGCCATAGGTTACATTCAATAGCGGGTAGCATTAGAGCCGGGCAAGGGAGCGGATTTTCTTTTCTTTGGGCTCAGATCTTAGTCTAGAATTGAAACATAGAGCCAACGTAGAGATGAAGGTCATCGACTCTGTCTTTCTCATGAATGGTTTGCTTGTATTGCCCTAGTACAAAGAGGTCCAAGTTTGAAGCTACTTTGAATGACCAATAGCCGAGTGCGCCGTAGTGACCATAAAATTCATCGGCACTCGTTATTCCTCCCAGAACGCCGGCTCCTAACTTCATAGAACCTATAGGAACTATGAACTTAAAATTGAGATCTATATCGGTTAAGGGACGTTTACCGTTGCCGAGATTTGACTCTCGGAGCATAGCGGCAGGTGAAATAACAAACGTATCCAGGAGGGGAATGTCAACGAAGAAGCCCCACCCGAAGCTAGAGCCGACGTCGATTTGATCGAGTTCGCTGGGGGAGTACGTTCCACCGATGGCCACTCCGAGCCCAACATCACGAGCATGAGCAAATACCTGTGAATGGGTTCCAAAAATAAGTAACCCGAAAATGAGTCCCACGGTTTTAGAAGCTTTCATCGAATGTGATTCCTTGGCTTAGGGGTTTATAGCCGTCAGACGACCGTAGAGATAAATCATTCATTTGGGGTAAAATTTCAAGGGGATGTTAGCAATACTAGGCTCGAAGAACCTTAAATAAACCGTGATGCTTTGAAGTGGTCTCTTGGTAACTAGTGTACGCCTTACTTGAGGCGTTTCTTCTAATCAACCGGCTCGTGCTCTAGGGTAGAAGTTCTAATGGTGGGGAGTATAGAGAGCCCGCTTGGGATGTTTCTATGGTTAAAAGAAAATTTTGTATGCCATTTCGCAAGGCGGTGCTTATTTTGCTCCCTGATGTCAATGTTTTGCGAGCTATGGCCCATGGCGTATCGGGGATTGGGTAAGATTGAAAGAGAATGGATTCTTCTGGAGCTATTTTTGCGAGAATCTTAAGCCGGTCTAGTGCAGTGTTCATTCCGCCCAATTCATCTATAAGACCTTGCTCTTTTGCTTTTTTACCGGACCATATTCGGCCTTTCGCAACTTTATCTGCTTGAGCAAAGGTCTTGTTCCGAGCGCTGGCCATCTTTCCAACAAAATCCTTGTAAATTCGGTCCAAGGTAGTCTTAAGAAGAGCTTGACGCCTTTTGTCGGGAGGGTCTAGGGTTTCAAAGATATCTGCATTCGGCGAGGCATTGAACGAATCAAATGTAATTCCAAGGTAATTTTTGAAGAACTCTCGCGTAGCAAAGCCTCCACTGTAGACACCAATGCTTCCGGTTATTGTTGATGGTTGTGCTACAATATGGTTTGCATCCATCGCTATGAAGTAGCCGCCGGAAGCTGCGACGTTACCCATGGAGACGACTACGGGGATACCAGCTTTACGGGTCAATTCAACTTCGCGACGAATAAGATCACTAGCGACATAGGATCCTCCACCACTGTCAATTCGGAAGAGCACGCCACTGACTTTATCTTCGCGCGCCTTCCGAAAGGCTTTGGTGTAGGTCGTTGAGCCTATGCTACTTTGCGAGGAAAGTGGATCCGCGTCACTTCTGCCGCGATGAATTGTTCCTGCGGCCGTGATTAGTGCGATTGTTCTTTGACCTAAGTTCGGCATCAGGCTTTGCATATAGCGATGAATAGAAACGGTTGGGTTGTCACGACCAATCCGTTTTCTAAGTTCATCGCGGACCGAGTCAAAGTAGGCGACTTGATCAACCATACCTTTCGCTTTCGCGTCGGTTGCTGAGTACGGCCCTTCATTTATCCAGGTTCGGGCAGTTTCCGAGTTGACATTGCGTCTCTTTGCGATGTGTTGTTCAAGGGTAATCTGTAAGTCGCTGAGAATATCGCTCAGTTGTTCTCTATGTTTGGGACTGTAGCCTTCGCGGGTAAAAACATCTGGACCGGATTTGAATTCTTTGCGCCTATCAAAAAAGGGTTTGATGCTTAGTTTTTCGAAAAGACCTGCGAAGAAAGGGCTTTGAGAACGCAGTCCTATGATATTGAGACTGCCCGGGGGCGCCAGGTATATTTCCTGTGCGCAAAGCGCCAGAGCATAAGCTCCGTCACCTCTAGACTGAACGCCGGCAGACTCCATAAATGCGATCGTCCATTTTTCCGACATTCGAAACTGCGACATGGCCTCTTCAATTTCTTGTATTTGCGCCATTCCCAATTGGGGGTCAACAATGTTCAGGATGATGCCCGAAATACGGTCATCGACTGCAGCTTCTCGAATTGCGGTGCTTACTGAGTGCAACGACAAGGGGGGAGATTCTGCCAGCAGAGCTTCCAATGAATCAGAATCTCCTTCTACTAGAGGGCCATCTATCGTGATGATGAGAGCACTTGGACTGGCAATGTCTGTTTTGGCACTAAAGGCCAAATAGCTCAAAACTACGGCGACCAAAAAAAACGAGAATCCACATAGAAAGAATCCAAGGAGTATTTTCTTCATAACGACGAGTCTTTCATTGTATTGGCTGCTGGGGCAACGTGTGCCCATTGGGCCGGGATAGGGGTTTGAACTTGAACGATCATTTCGGCTCTATTGGGGTTTTTCCACGTTCGAACAATTTGGCTGTGGGTAAGTCGGTTGCGTTGGAGAGTTTCTTGTAGAAGGGCCCGAGCTCTATTGGTAGCGGTCTGTCTCAGTAGGTTGATATTACTTATGTTTTCTGCTCCTGACGTTGCTCTTAGGTAGAAATTGTCACCGGTCTGAACAATTTCGACCTGGATGCGTTTGCCCCAATGGGGGCTCCCTTTGTACGGAAATTCCTTAGAGCTCGTGACGATTCCCGTGCCGGACCATTTGGGTGGGAGTTGGAATGGGCAAGTTTCGGAAGAGTCGTTCAATGAGCTTTCGATTTTGTTGGGGGATTTCTCGATTAGTTTGGTTGTTGGTTTCGAGTTAGCTGGATTTTTGGGAAGCTCGTGACCGATAGGCTCCTGGGTAGGAGGAGGGTTAGGAGCAGGGCGGTGACACTGCATTAGAAGAGCGGCGATGAGTATGAAAAAAAGAGGGAAAGTGGTCTTAGGCCTCATGTGCATATCGAATCCTCGTTGTTTCATTTCAACTCCATTCGGGTTGGGCCCTAAGTTGATATGGATTCACGACGAATCGATGTCAAGTCTTCAAGGTTGGGCAATTGTTTCTCAGTTTTCTAGTACTTAGGCTCCCTAGCTTCTTGAGGGGGTTGACTATATCCTAGGTGGGAGGCTGTGACTTCCGCGTTGTGGACTATGTCCTAGCGGTCAAGAGAGAAAAGGTGGAACGAGAAATCGGATGGGTATGGAAGATCTTGAAATTCCTGGTTTAGAGATCGAGTCTTTGATTGGCTACGGTGCTCACTCGACCGTCTATTTGGCACGAAAGCCAGAAGGGGGCACCTACGCCGTTAAGATAGCCAAGGCGGAGACTACTGACACTCTTGAAAAAAAACAGCTCTTTTTGCGGGAAGCGGCTGTGCTGGCCCAGGTGCGGCACCCGGCTTTACCGACGATCTTCGAAGCTGGGGAAATTCATGGAGTCTCTTATTTGGTTATGGAGTACATGCAAGGAGAGACTCTAAACAACGTTGTTGCGGAAAGCGGGCTGCCTCAAGACGAGGTGCTGCGTCTTGCTAAGGATCTCGGAGGAGCTCTTGGGGCGATTCATCCATTGGGGATCGTTCATCGTGATATAAAACCCGAGAACATTATTGTTCCCCCCTACGGGGGCGCGCGCTTGATTGATTATGGGCTCAGTGTTTTGGCTGGTGGGAACGCTGAAGCTGATGGCAGTCGTGCAGTGGGAACGTTTCAATACGCGGCACCTGAGCAGACCGGGATGTTGGACCGCGCGGTGGATGGGAGGAGCGATCTTTATGGGCTAGGGGTAGTTCTCTACGAGGTGTTGTGTGGTCAGCGCCCATTTCGTGGTAAAGATATCGCCGAGCTGGCTCGACAGCATGTTGTTATGCGTGCCCCCGATCTGAGATCTAGAAGGCCAGATATTGCGCCGTGCCTTGCAGCAATTGTCGAGAAGTTATTATCGAAGGACCCCGACGATCGCTACCAAACCGCAAGGGGGCTCTTGGAAGACCTTGAGAGTTTTTCCGATTTGAACGAACAGCTGCTCAAGGGAGAAGACGTTTTTTTGGACTCGCTTGATACGCGTTTTTCTACTCGGCAAGTTATGGTGGGGCGTGAGACAGAGTATCGGAATTTGGAGAAACTCTGTGAGCGGGGCAGACGCGGGATCGGTGCTTTGGGGATTCTGACGGGAAAACAAGGTTCTGGCAAAACCTATCTGGTAAACCAGCTACTCGGTCATTTTGTAGGCCAGGGACTGCCTGTTTTGTCGGTTCGGTGCTCAGCAGCAAATAAAGGAACGCCCTTGGGAGTTTTTCGTGATGCCATAAATGGGTTCGTTGGATGTCAGGCGAGCGGTGGAAGTCGTAAGGCTCGTCGGTTTCGAAATTTGATACGTGAGTCAGCCATCGATATAGGTCCTTTGATGCGAGGCGTTTCACCTCGTTTGACCGAAATTTTGGTACCTGACTCTGGGGCTAAATGGGACAATGGAAAGTCAGGCGAGCAAGCTCCTCAAGCGGTTACTGAATTTCTGCTGCGCCTTGCTGCCAACCCCCGTGGGGCGATTCTCTTCATTGATGATTTGAATTACCGCGACGAAGCGAGTTGGCAGGTGCTCTTGCGACTCCTGCAGCAGCACGGTCAAAGTGGACTGATAGTTCTAGTTGCGATGAGAAAAGATCGAGTTTCGGAGAAATATTGTCAAGAACTTATTAAGGCAGCGACACATCAACGCAAGGCTATCATTGAGTTAGGGCCCTTGACTCAGGAAGGAGTTCGGCAATTACTTGAAGTGCAGCTGGGGACCGTTAACATTAGTTCTGAATTGGCGATGCAAGTCTTCAACCGCTCGGGCGGCAATCCATTGGGCGTGGTAGACTTGGTTCGAGCAATGCTGGTTAAGGGCGTTCTTTCTCCATATTGGGGGCAATGGCTTTTGAAGGAGGGGGCGCTCGATGAGTTGACGGTTAGCGGTAATATTCTCGATCTTGCTCTTCACCGTCTTTATGGTCTCTCTAGTGTTACGAAGAAAATTCTTCAAGGCGCGGCCGCTATCGGTTCGCGATTTGAGCTAGACTTACTTTCGCGGATTTCTCAGTGTGATGTGGGGTCGGTTGTTCGGGCTTTAACCGAGGCACGGCAGTCGCGAATCGTTGAGTTTGTGGAGCGCAATCGCTTCGTTTTTGTCCATAACAGACTTCGGCAAGCGCTCTTAATGGGACTTTCTGACGCTCAAATGAGAGAGTTTCATCAGCGAATTGCGGAAGTCTTGGACGAAGAGCTCGTGGGTAAGACTCTTACTGACTCAGCTCTTTTGTATGCTGTGGCCCATCACTATTCGAATGGTCGAGTCGAGGACAATCCTGTTAGGGTATATCAAACCAATCGAGAAGCCGGACGGCTTGCCTTGGAGGAAAATGCGGCTTCTGAGGGGTTGGCCTTTTTGAATACGGCTTTGTTTCATCTACCACAGCACGGAGTTGATATTGTTTATGAAACTGCTGAACTAGCGCGTCTACGTGGTATTGCCTGTGCCAATACCCAACGATTAAGAGATGCTATGGCCTCGTTTGATGCGGCGCTCAAAGGGATTTCAGACCCAGTTGTGCGCGCGGATATTCATATCCAATTATCAGAACTCTATGCGAGTCGGTATCAATTCGAAAGAGCTCGCGACGAGTTGCGCTTAGGGTTCGAGGAATTGAGGATTAAGTATCCCGAAGGTTCTTTGTTTCAGGCGATTAGGTCTGGGATTTCTTGGTTTGTCCTGAAATCACTTCGATTGCTGCGACCGGTTCAAGATAAGGAGAAAATTAATAGACTGCGAACCACGGCTCGACTTTATTCCCGAGCTGTTCAAATGGGATACTACAAAATAAACCGTTTTCAGATGATGGAAGCCGTCGCGAAGGGGCTTCGTGTTGTTGACAAACTTGGCCCGTCTCACGAATTTGTTGACGTTTATACAGCACTATCTACGACAATGGCTGTGATTGGGTCGAAAAAGCTCGCGTTTCGTTTTGCGGCAGAGGCAGAGGGTGCGGCTGAAGGATTAGGAGTACCGGCTTTGAGGGCTCGGAGTATAATGAATATGTGCTTGGTCCATGCATTTCTGGGCGATGTACGCCGCTCCCAAGCACAAAGTGAACGTGTTCTACGCTATACTTCCTGGATCAATCCATGGCTCTTAAATACTCTGCATGTTGTTCGTTTTTTTCACTTGATTTTGCAAGGTAAAGCACAAGAAGCGCTTTATTTGGTCAATAGCAGCCGACGCGAATTAAGACAGTCTGGACAAACAGAGGAGTCAAGTCCAGAGTTTTTTCATATCTATGATTTGTTTGATGCGAGTGCACAAGCTTTGTTGGGTAACACTCAAGGTGCTTTGGAACTTATCGACAAAGCTCTTAAAGCTTTGGAGTCAATGTCTCCTGACAACCGTTACGCACTTTGCCGGATGTATGGCAGTGCCGTTTTTTGTTTCGCAGAAGTGGGCAGTTCGAAGACTGAGGCTGCGATAGAGCGTTTTAGTGAACTGTCTTTGCCGCCAGAACAGATGCCCTATTACCTTCGCTCCTTCTATATTTCGTTGGCCTATTTCCGATTAACTCAATTGGAAAATTCACCTGCTTCTGAGAAAACAACGCTACTTAAACGAGTTGATGAAGCTCTCGAACTCTTGCGGCGGGCTGCAACGGTCCCATTTTTTCGTTGTCACTATAGTGTAGCCAAAGCCAGTCGGATGAGATTGTGTGGTCAGCGCTCTGCTGCGAAAGAGTTGTTGAAGTTGGCCGAAGAGGAAGCTCTAGAGGTAACTTCATCGTGGGTTCTTTTCGAAGTGGCACGTCAGCGCGCTTTTATTCTAGGTGATGAGGAGAATCATGGTGGTGCTCTTCTGGCTGCCAATGCCGCATTGAGAATTTGTAATGACCTAGGTTGGGCAGGCCGTGAGCGACAATTGAGACGTGACTTTCCGCAGTTGAGTACTCAATCCAGCGCGGTTATTTCACAAGGTTATGAAGGTCGCTCCGAAGAACGTGTTTGGCGGTCTCAACAGCAGCTGGATTCCCTAATGGAAATAGGGTTGGCTGCATCACGGGTTTGGAACCCTATAGAGCAAGCACGGATCGCCTTGGATGAGATGGTGAAGCTCCTGAATGCTGAGCGCGCTTTCCTTTTTTTGACTGACCACGAGGGCAAGTTGGAATTTAGAGTGGGGCGGGGGCAAAATAAGCGAGATATTACCAAACCACATCATTACAGTCAGAGCACTGTGCGCAAAGTTGTGGATTCTCGAACAACCGTGGTGGTAACTGGCTCTGGCGATGGTACGATTGCTGACAGCTCGCAGAGCATAGTTGCACATGATTTGAGGAGCATTATCGCCTCACCGATGGTTGTTCGAGACAGGCTTATTGGTGTTTTGTATCTCGATAGTCGAGTTGCGAAGAACATGTTTACAAGTCGCGATGCTGGAATTTTGGGAATTATGGCTTGCTTTATCGCTATCGCTAAAGAGAACGCGAGAGCTGTTGCTATCGAATTAGAGCGTCGGGAGTTAGAGAAAAAAGCCGATGATTTGCAGCAATCCAAAATAGTTGCTGAAGAAGCATCTCAGTTAAAGAGTGAGTTCTTGGCAAATATGAGTCACGAAATTCGAGCTCCTATGGGTGGGGTTATCGGCATGACAGGCCTTCTCAAAGAGACCTCGCTTACGCCGGAGCAAGTCGACTACGTCGGGTCGATCGAGTCTTGTGCTTCAACCCTGTTAACGATTATCAATGATATCTTGGATTTCTCAAAGATAGAGGCAGGGAAATTAGAGATTGAGTCTATTCCGTTTGATTTGCGAGTAGCGGTAGAAGAGGTAGCCGATTTGATGGCGACTCGGGCTGACGAAAAGGGCATCGAGTTTATCTTGAGTTATGCGCCGGGAGCCGCTCGCTATGTCAAGGGTGATCCAAGCCGTTTACGACAGATTGTCACCAATTTGGTTGGAAACGCCATCAAATTTACTAAGCAAGGACATGTTCGACTTGCGGTAAGGTCTGAGAAGTCAGTGGATAGTCGATCTCTTGTGGCGATTTCTGTGGAAGACACTGGGATAGGAATTCCCGACGATAGGGTGGATGCCGTATTCCAGAAGTTCTCTCAAGCAGAGGCTTCTACTAACCGCCGGTTCGGGGGCACAGGGCTAGGGCTCCCAATTACAAAGCAATTAGTTGAGATGATGGGAGGTGGCATTGAGCTTTCTTCTACTGCGGGCAAAGGTTCATGTTTTAGAGTCACTATGCCCTTTGAAGTGGCGCCCGACTCTGGTCGACTTGAGATTGCTGATGGATTGAGGAGCTCTTGTTTTGTTATTGCGGTCAAGCATCGTTTGACTGCCAAGGCGATCGAAATGGAGCTGCGGTCTTGGGGGGCTCAAGCGCTTCAATGCCCGCGCTCGTTTGAGCGTATATCCTACTATTGTAAAGAATTGCGAGCTCAAGGAAAAAATCTTGGGGCTATTATTTACGAGGATGAAGCGGGAAAGGTGGCGGGCATTGAAGAGTTAACTAGTGCCCACAGGGGGCTAGAGACTCCTGTCGTCGCTGTTTTGGGTCCGTTTCGTTATGCGAGCCGAGCGAACGTGGTAAAAGCGGGCGGGCGTGGTGTTTTGTTTAAGCCGATTAGACAATCGCGATTGATAGCAACCCTGGATGCAGTTGTGTCTGGTGAGAGAGCCATGGAAATGGAGTCTACCGGTTCTTTTCAGAAGCTTGCGAATCTTGAGCCACCAACGACAGAGCTGCCATTGGTACTCGAAGCTCCTCCGAGTGAGGTGAAAGATGGGCCCGTTCGAGTCTTGGTGGTTGATGATAATCTGGTCAACCAAAAGTTGAGCGCCAAGATGTTACAACGGCTAGGCTGTCTAGTGAATGTTGTAGAAAATGGTAAATTGGCGCTCGAAGAAGTTACTGAGACCGAATACGCTCTCGTTTTCATGGATTGTCAAATGCCCGTGATGGATGGTTATGAGGCAACGAAATTGATCAGGGAGCAGGAACGACGCAAGGGAGGTGGGCGCCTTACGATTGTTGCCATGACTGCAAATGCGATGAAGGGTGATCGTGAGAATTGCATCGCGGCGGGAATGGATGACTACATTTCAAAGCCATTTAAGCCTGCCGATTTTGAACGAATACTAGAGACGTGGGTGGACACAAATTCCGATTCGTCTAGTGAAGCTCCTTAAGCGTTGGGTTGTTGGTATGTCGATAGGTAAAGCTCTTTTTTTGGGCTCGCTAATTCTATTTCTTTTGTTTGTAGGAGTGTTTGTTGGAATAGGCAAATTGGGTGGGGGGTTTGAATACGAGCCGGAGGACATGAATAGAGGGTTGAGTGCTCGGGCAAAAGGCTTGATTGCCCAAGCGTACAAGGGACTCGATGAGAATGAGATTATGGATTATCATACTCATATCGTCGGAATGGGTGAGGTTCCCGGCCAAACCTGGGTCAATCCCAATTTACTGACTACCTGGAACCCAATGAAGCTCGTTCGCCGGCATGTCTATATGGAGGCTGGAGGAGTCACTTCCATTCGCCACGCGGACTCGCAATTTATTAATCGACTTTTGCGACTGATTCGCGGTACCGGCCACAAGGGGAAATATGCTATTTTGGGATTCGACCGTAACTACAATAAGGATGGCAGTCGCAATGATCCTGGTACTGAATTCAGTGTGAGTAATGCCTATATTTTTCAGTTGTCCGAGAAATACCCCGACTATTTTAGACCGGTTATTTCTGTTCATCCCTACCGTAAGGATGCTCTGGCGGCTCTTCGCCGCGGGGCAAGTAAGGGAGCGCGACTGGTCAAATGGTTGCCCAATGCTATGGGGATTGATCCAAGTGACCCGCTTTGTATCCCCTTTTACGACGCGATGCGAGAACTCGGGATGAGTCTTCTATCTCATGCAGGGGAGGAGAAGGCGGTGACATCTGAGGGGAGCCAGAAATTTGGCAATCCGTTGAGAATTCGTTCTGCTCTAAATAGAGGCGTTAAGGTGGTTGTGGCCCATGGAGCCAGTCGGGGGACGGGGGAGGATTTAGACCCCCCCGACAAGCCAATGGTGGAGAACTTTGATTTATTCATTCGTCTAATGGAGGAGCCGCAGTATCAGAAATTGCTTTTTGCTGACATTTCGGCTTTGACACTTTATCACCGGATCCGTAAGCCGCTGCGTACCCTCTTGGAGCGGGAAGACCTGCATTCGCGCTTGATTAATGGGAGCGACTACCCTCTTCCCGCGATTAATTTCTTGATTCAGACGGGAACAATGGTGGAACTGGGATATATCGACGCTGAAGAACGAGCTGCGTTAAACGAAATTTATCACTATAATCCACTACTTTTCGACTTTGTGCTGAAACGTACTTTAAGTCACCCGATAACGAATAAGGGCTTCTCCCATAGCGTCTTCATGAGGAATCGCTTGTTGGATGGTGATTGACAAATTCGTATATTGTTGTACGTCTGACTGGCTTGTTGTCTCCTTCAAAGAAATTCTAGGACTAGGAAAGAAGACCAATTGTGGCCAAGAACATCGATGAGCTAGTTGTGTGGATAACCGGTGGCGGAAGTGGCATCGGTAAAGCGATGGCATTTGAATTCGCTACTCGTAATTGCAAGGTTGTTGTATCGGGTAGGCGAGAAGAAAGGCTCCAAGAGGTCGTAGAGCAATTAGGGAAAATGGGTTCGGAGGCTTCTGCGGTAGTCTGTGACGTCACGAAAGATAAGAGTGTACGCACGGCTATAGAGTATGTTGTTGGGAAATATGGACGGTTGGACATAGTTGTTGCCAACGCAGGATTTGGTGTCGGCGGGATGTTCGAGAAGATTTCTTCTGAGCAGTGGCGAGCGCAAATGGATACCAACGTTGTTGGTGTAGCAGTTACGTTGCGAGAGGCGTTGCCTGAGCTACGAAAAAACGGTGGTCGAGCTGCGGTGGTTTCAAGCGTTATGGGGAAGTTTGCGCTTGCGGGTTCAGCGCCCTATTGTGCTTCAAAACATGCGTTGATGGGATTGTGCAACTGCTTACGCCAAGAACTTGCAGGAACTGGGGTAAGTCTTACCAACTTATTGCCGGGGCTGGTGGAGTCGGAGATCTATCAGATTGATAACGATGGTGTGTATCACTCTGACTGGAAAGACAGGAGGCCCACCAAATTGAAGTGGCCTGCTGACAAGGCCGCTAAGGTAATGGTGGATGCTGTTGCCAATCGGACTACTGAGTGTACCTTTACTGGTCACGGAAAAATCCTCGGTTTCTTCGGGCAACATCTGCCCAAAACTCTTTATTGGGCTATGTCAAAGGCCGGGGCCAAAAATGTTAAGTAGGGTTTTGGCGACAGGTACTTTCTTAGTCTTAGTTTGTTGTCAAACTGGACCTGGTTTTGAGCCTGATTTAGGAAACTCGCTTATCGATCATCTTTCGTGGGAGTTGGTACCGGAAGAAGAGGACCCATTTTGGGGAAGAGTTGAAAAACCAGTGGTGTGTACTGATGAATCTTATGGTGCAGAAGGTTTAGCAGCGGCTTCGTTTTATGAAGTTGAAACAAGTAATTGCAATTATCACACAGTAACTCAACCCTCGTTGGTGGATATCAAGGTAGGAGATTCCATAAAAGCGACTTTATGGCATTTGCCGTTGGTTGCACTTGAAGCAGCTAAGGCTAAGCTCTTTGTCTCCATTGCGGGGAGGATAGCTTTGGAAGAAGATATTGCAATTCCTTCAACTGAAGAAGTCTATTTCTCTGAGACGATAGCCGATTTTGACGCACCGGCGGGCTCTCCCGTTATTTTCCACGTTCATAATCACGGTTTAAATAGTTGGCGGTTCCATCGTCTTACGGTGGAGCATTAGTGCTAGGTTTTCGAGCCACTAGGTGATTTTCGCCTATTTTTGGAGGTAATAAAAATGAAATTAATAAGAGTAGGTTTAATAGGTTGGGCATTGGTTTTTCTTCCTTCCTCATCGCATGCAGACCAATCTTCGTCAGCGGAGGTAGCTTCTGCTGGTAAGAGCGAAAAGAAGGTGACAAAGCGCAAAAAGATACCTTGGAACAAAGTAAACGATGATGACGGTTTGACGATTTGGAATCGCGATATTCCAAACTCCGATGTTCGGGAGGTCAAAGCAGAGAAGGTCGTTGACGTGTCTGTAGACAAGGTCTGGAAAGCGATTGATGAGATTGAAAAGTACACAGAGTTCATGCCTTACCTAACTGAGGTGTCGGTTCTGAGTCGTAAGGGCAATACAGTCGTGGCGTATCATCGTTTGGATCCACCATTGGTGTCGGAGAGAGACTACACGCTCACCATTCGTTCGTATCCCAAGCCAGCGAAGGGATATTTTTATCGGCATTGGGTTGCCACGAACGACAAAGGTCCTGCTCCAAAGGAGGATTTGGTTCGGGTTACGATTTGCGAGGGAAGCTGGACGGTCAGTAGTATGGGACCCAATAGAACGCGTCTAGTTTATTGGTTACATACACATCCCGGTGGCTCTATTCCCAATTGGATAGCAAATAAGGCAAATTCGGTTAGCCTTCCGGATATGTTTGAGGCGATAGTCAATCGGGCGTTAAACCCATCCTGGAAATCAAATTAGAGTTTAGTCCGGGCCCCTGAACTATCGTTCAAGAAAATGCGTCAGTGAATTGGATTAATTTCGTTGGACACGTTTGCCAGTTATCCGTAGATTCAATGCCTTAACTTTGTCATAAACTTTGTCATATTTTGCTGAGAGTCAGAGCCTCTAGGGTGTTTGGGCGGCAACTAGTGCTGTTCTGTTATTGGCGTCGTACTCTTCGCTCAGAGAGACATTCCTTGTAGTGCTTGTTGGCAAAGTCGCTTTCTGATTAGTTCAGAAAGCTAGGAGGTGTTTTTATGGAATTGGTTAAACGTATTCTGACGGCCCAGGTCTATTCCGTAGCCAAAGAGACTCCCCTCGAAAAAGCTCCACGACTCTCTATGGCAACTGGAAACGAGGTTTTCCTGAAGAGAGAGGACCTCCAGCCAGTTTTCTCCTTTAAGGTGAGGGGGGCTTTCAATAAGATTGCGCGGCTTAAACGCGAGGAGAGAGTCCGAGGCGTGGTAGCTGCTTCTGCAGGAAATCATGCCCAAGGGGTTGCCTTGGCCGCATCTCACTTTGGGTGTGAAGCGACTATTTTCATGCCTGCAATAACCCCCACTATTAAAGTAGATGCCGTTAGGCGGTTAGGCGCCACAATTCGTTTGGTTGGTTCAACTTTTGATGAAACAAGCTCAGCAGCGAAGGATTTTGCTCAAGAGTCAGGTTTGGCTTTTGTGCATCCATTTGATGATCTGGATATTATCGCGGGCCAAGGCACGGTCGGGATGGAGATTGTTCGGCAGCTTGACGGGGAGTTGGGAGCGGTCTTTGTGTGTGTTGGGGGGGGCGGATTGATTGCTGGTGTGTCTTCGTACATCAAATCTCTTTTTCCACAGGTGAAGGTGATTGGGGTAGAGCCTCATGATGCGCCGACTTTACATGCAGCGCTTGAGGCGGGACACCCCGTGGATCTGGAACACGTTGGCTTATTTGCCGATGGGGCAAGTGTTAGGCGAATTGGTGATGAGACATTTAGAATAGCTCAAGAGACCGTGGATTCGGTCTGTTTGGTCGACACCGATGAGATCTGCGCTGCAATTAAAGACATGTTCGAGGAGACTCGAACAATATTGGAACCCGCAGGTGCTCTCGCTGTGGCGGGCGTTCGAAAATGGGCGAAGGAAAATAATGTGCAGGGGCAGCGTTTGGTGGCCATCACTTCCGGAGCCAATATGAATTTCGACCGGCTGCGTTTCGTGGCTGAGCGAGCGGAAGTAGGTCTTGAGCGCGAGGGGCTCTATGCCGTAACGGTTTCTGAGCGACCCGGGAGTTTTCGGCGGTTTGTGGATGCATTGGAGGATCGGCAGATCACAGAATTCAACTATCGATTTGATGACCCGGATAAAGCCCAGCTTTTCGTCGGGATTCGTGTTTCGAGCAGCGATGAGAGAGTGGAGCTTCTCAAGAACATTCGCGAGGCCTCTTTGTCGGTGGAGGATATTACGCACGATGAAATAGCTAAGAACCATATTCGGCATATGGTTGGGGGGCGAAGTTCTTCCACTTTAGATGAGCGCATTTTCCACATTACTTTTCGTGAGCGTTTGGGTGCATTTCGAGACTTTTTGTCAGCCACCAGGCCTGCATGGAATATAAGTTTGACGCACTATCGAAATCAAGGCGGAGATGTCGGGAGGGTCCTAATGGGGATTCAGATTCCAGTTGAGGATACCGATAAAGTAGATGACTTTTTGGCCCGGGCACCAGGTATTTGGACCGATGTGACTGACCACATCTCATGTCGACTATTTCTCTAGTTCGCGATCTCTTGTTTGTTTGTGCAGAGTGGGGTGGTTGCGTTCTCTATTGCTCTAGTTCAGTTTCTAGATTGGTTTCTTCCCGGGGCATTAGTGGGTTACGGGCTTCATGTGCGAGGCTTCTGAAGCGGTGAGAACTACCGAGATCCAAAGAATGTTGGCAATCAAGAGATGGCACAATTGTATCCAGCCTGGCGCGTGTAGCATGATGTTGAATACGCCAACTAGCACCTGAATCAAAACAACGGCAATCACGAGAGCGGAGAGTTGTGAAATGACCCCGGCCCGTGCCTTGGTTTTGATGGCATTGGCCCACATTAATGTGATTGTTGCGACAATGACTGAAACGATGGGGTGTACGATTCGCAGTCGAATCAAGAAGTGATCTGTGGCGGTCAAATCACTCGATATTTGAGCCCACAAACTGGTGTCTGCAGCGATAGGAACGGGGAAAAGAGTGTCTCCTAAAGCGGTAATGGCACCAGTCATACCCACTGCGATGAGTCCGAGGATCACCAATTGGGTCCACCTAGCTGACGGTGCGCTTCCCCAGCTGGGATTGTGTGGACGAGCGTGCCAAGCAGTGAGCGCACCAAAAGCAACAAGTCCCAAAGTATTCGCAAGGTGTAATGATGTCACAATAGCTCGTGCTATGGAGGTATCTTTGGCAACGAGGCCTTTGATTACCAAAAGAGCGCCCAAGGCGGCTTCCAACAAGATAAACAAAAGGGTGATTACTGAAGCTCGCCGCGATGGATGTCCAGGGCGAAAGTGCTTCATGGCGAAGACGACTAGGATGATGGCCAAGATGAGTGTCACCCCGCTTGTCAAGCGATGCGAGAATTCGATCAGGGTTTCGGTACTTGGGGAGCGGGGAATGACTTCGCCGCCGCACGTCGGCCAATGATCACCACAACCGGCTCCAGAGCCGGTGATGCGAACCCAGGCTCCCCAGAGAATGACCGCAAGATTGTAAATCAGGACTCCCCAGGCAAAGCGGGAGAATTTGTTTGATGTGGGCATAACTGCTTAGTCTGTTAGCATTGTGCTGAAAAGATGTCGAGGGAGGGGCCCTCAGTAGTGCCGAATATGGTACTCAATTGTCGTTTGCACTTCTCCAAATAAAGTAAATGTCGTCTTCTGAAGGGCAGCCAAAGTTACCGGCGGTTTCGGCGGGAAAGGTCAGGTGATAGTTCTCGGTAACTCTAAATTGGGTGTCCATTTCAGTATCCGCGCTATCGTTAAAAACATTTCGGTATGGGTTCCATATTTCTTCGGATTCAGCCCCCGTGCCTGCAAATGGGTTCTCAAACTGAGAACTTGCACGACCTCATCCTGCAGCCTGGCTCGGTGGTGTGTAGGATGCTTCGAACCTGCACGAGGGTGGTTTCCACTGGTGAATTCGTTCTTTGGTTTGCTGGTAGATACCGCCGGAATTAATGGCTATTTTCCCTGTGATGGTCAGGCTACAATCATCGTCTTGGTAAATTTCGGTCCAGGTGTCCGCTGCAATCGTCTTGGTGCGAATGACAAGGTAGTCGAAGTCGAGCATAGATACACTTTGGTTCAATTCTTCGTAAATAGGTGACCGGCCGGTGGATGAACAAGCTGGTCCTAGAATTTGATAGGTTCCATCAGGAACACTAACTTCTGGAGCGGCTGGAGTCTCGACAGAAGTTCGCTGGTGGGAATTGTCGTCTCTTCCTGTCTCGTCGTTTCCGCATGCCATGGTTAGATGCACTAGGTAAAAGGTCATTATTCCAAAAATAAAATTACGAGAGCGCATGGGTTTTCCCTCCGTATGGATCATAAGACCAAGACTCTAGCAATCATGCCCAAAGTGCGGAAGCCGCGGAAGCGAAGATGTTGAAAAAGATGGGAGGAATGTTGAAAATACTGAAAGTTGCTTCCGGAGGCT